>NZ_WXWT01000278.1:0-16887 GCF_009904725.1 Vibrio sp. V43_P6S15P86 | reverse complement strand
TGCTAAAAAGGGTCTAGAGACGTTAGTTTCTGATAATATAATTACAGAAAGAGAAAAAGATAAACTCAGCGAGCATGTGCATAATATGGGAGCTCGAGAAAAAAGTCACTTGATACAATCTATAAGTGCGGGTCAGTACAAGAAGTGGACGTCACTTAAAGAACAACAAGATATAGCTAATCAGAGTATGCCTGATGAGCTAAAATGGAAAATGAAGTTTGATTCTGAAGGAAGTTTTTTGTTTGATGGTAGTCCGGAATCACTTAGCCAATTTGTAAGGTTTATCTCTCATACCATTGTTAAAAGTGCTAGTGATGAGCGATATATTAGAGATATCTCAGGCTGGATTGAAGCTTAAGGTATTAATTTATATTAAACGGATTTTAGTTTATAAATGGAGTCTACTAACATGTCAGTATATTGTGTAAGCTATGACCTTAACCAACCTGGTCAAAAGTATTCTAAGGTACATGAAGTACTTAAAAGTTTTTCTAAGTGGTACCACATAATGGACTCTACTTGGCTGATATCTACGACGAATAACGCTATTCAAATACGTGATAAGTTATCCCCCCATCTAGACAATACTGACAAGCTTATAGTTTCTCGTGTTGATGAGTACTCTGGTTGGTTGACTGATGATGAATGGAATTGGTTGGCTGAAAATGTGAAGTGATTTTTGGTGGCGATAGGTTTTAGCTATTAGCTTGCGAATTTCCCATATGAAGCGTGCCAACATCGTCAGGTTAGTCGTTTGGTTATGTCTTTAATGCAGCGAAATTATTTATTCCAAATCCGCGTGTTGGGAGTTCGAATCTCTCCACCCCTGCCATATATCAAGGCTCTGACTTAGGTCAGAGCCTTTTTTGTATCTGCTTGCCACTATGCATTTGTCCTCTCATCCCACCTATATGCCTTTCTGCTGCCTGCTGCTCTTTGTAAGTATTTATTAACTCACCAACCTATTAGACTAGTCGTTATAACCAAGTGCTCCGAAATGTTAGCAATAAATGAGAATCATTATTTATATTTAGTTACACTCAACCGATCTGGATTAATGGGTAACTATGTATGGATATATCTCGTCGACGCTTCCTTCAATCATCCTTAGCGATCTCCGCGCTTACTGTTCTACCTGCATGTTCTCTATCTAGGAGTACTAATAAGCAGGGGCAGTATATATACGATATCACTGCAGAGCCTTCTACGGCTGAACTAGTGCCCGGTTTCAATACTGAGGTATTAGCTTTTAATGGGCGTATACCTGCACCTATAATTCGTTGCCGACAAGGGGAAAAGGTAACAATCAACTTCATCAATAAGCTATCAGAGCCGACGACGATTCATTGGCATGGCTTGAGGATTCCTATTGAAATGGATGGAGTTCCGTTTTTAAGCCAGGCTCCTATCATGCCCGGAGAGACTTTTACGTATGAGTTTATTCCGCCAGATGCAGGTACGTTTTGGTATCACCCACACATGAACAGCGTTAAGCAGCTTGGTATGGGGTTGGTTGGGCTAATAATTGTTGAAGAGGCTGAGCCTGTTCAGTTTGATGAAGAGCATGAAGTCGTCCTCAAGCATTGGCATTTAGACAAGCAAGGACAGTGGAAGAATCTAATGGTGCCGCGCTTGAGTGCACGTATGGGAACGCCAGGAGAGTGGAGTAGCGTCAATGGTATTCATGAGCCTCTTTATACGCTGAAGCAGAACGCGACTACGCGATTAAGAATTGCTAATGTCGATAACACCATTACCTATCCGATCGCGATTGAAGGCACAGAGGCTTGGGTTATTGCTATCGATGGCAATCCAGTTAAGACGCCTTATAGGCTCACTCAACACAAAATTGGTCCGGGAATGAGATTGGATATCGGATTGATTGCTCCGAAGGCTGGAGAGCGTGTTTATGTGCGTCAAATGAAAGGGCGCTTCCCATTCTCTTTGTGTGAGTTTGAAGTTGTTGAGTCTGACCTGCCAAGCAACAAGAAACTGCCTTTATTGCCTCTCAACCCTGTGCCTGATCTTGATTTGGAAAATGCGGAGCAAATCGATTATGTGTTTGAATGGGAGGGGGCGATCACTCCTGTCGATAAATCGGGCAAAGCGATACCTAAATTCTGGCTGATGAACAAACGGGCTTGGGAGGGAATGAGCATAGATAATATCCCTGCGCCACTTTCAACATTGGAGCTTGGAAAAACCTATATCTTCAATTTGAAGAACGTTACTCAATATCATCATCCTATTCATCTTCATGGGCATACATTTACTGTTCTTGAGTTAGATGGAAAGAAACTCGACGAACCGTCCCATACCGATACGGTTTTACTTGGAAAAAATGGCAGTGCCAAAGCTGCCTTTGTTGCTAACAACCCTGGACGTTGGATGTGAGCACATGAAAACCGGTTTGATGGGGTATATTGAAGTAAAGTGACTCCTGTAACTTTTTTAATCTCAGCGTGTTTTAAATGCAATACGTTGTCGAATTCTAAAATTTCACCATCAATATTGCTTTAGTTTTGGTTACAATATCGTCATCAATAGTGTTGGGGGAATTATGGGGCAGTTTTCCATTCTTGGTTTTATTGCACTAGGTGGTGCTTTCGGTGCGTGTTCTCGTTACTTGATATCTGAACTGTGTGTCATTTTATTGGGGCGTGGTTTTCCATACGGTACGCTAACTGTTAATGTGGTTGGTTCATTTATCATGGGCTTGTTGATTGCTGCGTTCGACAATGAACTGTTGGCAACAGAACCTTGGCGACAAGTGATTGGTTTGGGCTTTTTAGGGGCACTGACGACGTTTTCCACCTTTTCTATGGATAATGTTTTACTTATGCAGCAAGGTGCGTTTCTTAAGATGGGGTTAAATATTTTATTAAATGTGGTGCTGAGCATCTCTGCTGCGTGGATCGGTTTCCAATTATTGATGCGCAGCTAGCAAAGTAGTTAAAAATTAAACAGGTCGGCTTGGTTTAACCAGGCCGTTTTTATATACTGATATCACTTGTCGGAGTGCCATAAGGCTGAGACCGTTAATTCGGGATCCGTTGAACCTGATCAGATTAGAATCTGCGAAGGGAACAAGAGAAGATATTTATACCGGAGTTCTTTCTGGTTGACCTATCAAATAGTCGAATGTTGTTATAGGCAAATTACTTAAGCTTTATTTAGCCTTAATTTGACTCCTCTTGTCGCATCTATCCGCCAAGCATTTTTATCCAATTACTTTTTATCTAGTATAACAAAGCAAGGAAAAATGCTATGTCGAGTCGCAAACAAGCGAGACTGGAAGCAAAACAGTTTATTGAAACACTCTCGGTACAGCCGTACCCAAATTCCACAAAAGTATATGTAGAAGGTTCACGTCCAGATGTTCGTGTACCTATGCGTGAAATAGCGTTAGCAGATAGTCTGATTGGTGGCACAAAAGAAGCGCCTATTTTCGAGCCGAATGAAGCCGTCCGAGTCTACGATACGTCAGGTGTTTATACTGATCCGAACTACGATATTGACCTTTATAGCGGCTTACCAAAGCTAAGAGAAAGCTGGATTGAAGAGCGAGGTGACACAGAGTTACTCGATGAAGTAAGCTCGGTGTACACCAAAGAACGCTTAGAGGACGAAACACTAGACGATCTTCGTTACGGTAATCTACCACGTATTCGACGTGCCAAAGATGGGCAATGCGTCACTCAACTGCACTATGCTCGCAAAGGTATTATCACCCCAGAAATGGAATTCATCGCGCTGCGTGAAAACATGGGTCGTGCCAAGTACCGTGATGATGTGCTGAATCAACAGCATCCTGGTCAAAGCTTTGGAGCGAATCTTCCAAAAGACATTACCGCCGAGTTTGTTCGCAAAGAAGTTGCCGAAGGTCGCGCGATTATCCCTTCTAATATCAACCACCCAGAATCCGAACCAATGATCATTGGACGTAACTTTTTGGTCAAAGTGAACGCCAATATCGGTAACTCATCGGTGACGTCTTCGATTGAGGAAGAGGTTGAGAAGCTCGTGTGGGCGACACGCTGGGGTGGCGATACTGTTATGGATCTCTCCACAGGTCGCAATATTCATGAAACTCGAGAATGGATTCTGCGTAACAGCCCGGTTCCGATCGGTACCGTACCTATGTACCAAGCGCTTGAGAAAGTGAATGGAGTTGCCGAAAATCTTAACTGGGAAGTAATGCGCGATACTCTGATTGAGCAAGCAGAGCAGGGCGTTGATTACTTCACTATCCATGCCGGTTTATTACTGCGTTATGTACCAATGACGGCTAAACGTGTTACTGGCATCGTTTCTCGTGGTGGTTCTATCATCGCGAAATGGTGTTTAGCGCATCACCAAGAAAGCTTCTTATATACCCACTTCCGAGAGATCTGTGAAATCTGTGCCAAGTATGATGTGGCACTTTCTCTCGGTGATGGTCTGCGCCCTGGTTCGGTTGCCGATGCTAATGACGAAGCGCAGTTTGCGGAGCTTCGTACTCTTGGTGAGTTGACTAAGGTTGCGTGGGAATACGACGTACAGGTCATTATCGAAGGTCCTGGCCATGTTCCAATGCACATGATCAAAGAGAACATGGAAGAGCAGCTAGAGCACTGCCATGAAGCTCCGTTCTACACCCTTGGTCCACTGACGACAGACGTCGCTCCTGGTTACGACCATATTACGTCAGGAATTGGCGCAGCCATGATTGGCTGGTATGGCTGTGCGATGCTCTGTTACGTAACACCTAAAGAGCATCTTGGCTTACCAAACAAAGAAGACGTGAAGGTAGGCATGATTACTTACAAGCTTGCTGCGCACGCCGCTGATTTAGCGAAAGGGCACCCTGGCGCACAAGTTCGTGATAACGCGCTTTCTAAAGCACGTTTTGAATTCCGTTGGGAAGACCAATTCAACTTGTCACTCGACCCAGAAACCGCTCGCGCTTTCCATGATGAAACCTTGCCTCAAGAGTCTGGCAAAGTTGCTCACTTCTGTTCGATGTGCGGACCAAAGTTCTGCTCGATGAAGATTTCGCAAGAGGTACGAGAGTACGCGAAAGACACTGAGCAAGTTGCTGCGGACCAAGCTATCTCTATCAAAATGCTTGATGATCCTCTTGAGGGGATGCGTCAGAAATCTCAAGAATTTAGAGACACAGGTTCTGAGTTATACCACCCAGCAGCACATGCCGAGGTAAGTGATTAATGAGCAAAATCCTTATTCCGTCATCATTGATTGAACTAACAGGTTTAGTTCAGCAATGTTTGTTGTTGGCGAAAGAACAGGGTTTTAGCATCGAAGATATTGAGTTGGGTGTGAGCCCAACTCAATCTATTCAGCTTGTTCGCGACCAACAGACTACACATATAACGACTGATCTTATTGATGGACATAACTCTGAGCATGAGAGTTCATTTGTGCTTTATTACCGTTCTTCTTTATCGGTAGAAGCGTGCGCAAAGCAACCGTCGAAAGCGATTTACATTGGTATTGCTGATACTCAAGTTTCCGATCAAAAGGAGAAAGTGCTTCAGCTTGATATCTGGCGTCACCCAATTAACGACGAAGTGAGAGCGCTTTCTGTTAAGTCCAAACTCAACGCAATGTTCGATCCCGAACATCACCTTGCTTGGATAGTAACGCTGACAGTATTCGATTTTTCTATCGAAGATGCGTTAACACTTGCTCGAGGAATGCTAACTCAACAAGCGAATGTTTCACGTGAAACACTATTGCATGACAACCTTGACGAGGTGCAATCAACTCAGTGGGCTGACCAATTTGATGATTTCCCCACACCTGTACTGGAGGATAACCGACTCGGTATTCAAGTTGGTTGGTCTGCACAAGGCGAGAGCGTTAGCTTTTCAACTCTAACTAAGCAAAGTCTAGGGCTCTATCCAGTCGTTGATGATGTTGCTTGGATTGAGCGTCTACTGCCACTAGGCATCAACACTATTCAACTGCGAATCAAGAACCCACAACAAGCCGATTTAGAACAACAGATCATTCGAGCAATTGAGCTAGGCCGTCAGTATCAAGCTCAAGTGTTCATCAATGACTATTGGCAGTTGGCAATCAAGCATGGCGCTTATGGCGTTCACCTAGGACAAGAAGACATAGAAGAATCGAATTTGGCTCAGATAACTAAAGCCGGTATTCGTCTTGGTCTTTCTACGCATGGTTATTACGAACTACTGCGCATCGTACAAATTCATCCTAGCTACATCGCACTAGGGCATATTTTCCCAACCACCACAAAACAGATGCCATCGAAACCACAAGGTTTGGTGCGCTTGGCTTTGTATCAAAAGCTGATTGATAGCATTCCTTATACAAATACAGAGGCTGCTTTCAGACCTTCAAAAGACAAAGAAGTAAGTGACTATGTGCTTGGCTTTCCGACGGTTGCGATTGGTGGTATCGACCAATCTAATGCTGACCAAGTTTGGCAAACGGGCGTTTCTAGCTTGGCAGTTGTGCGAGCTATTACGTTGGCAGAATCACCTCAGTCCGTCATCGAGTTCTTCGCACAACTGATGAAGGAAAGACAGCTAACGTTTACTGATCAGAATAGTGAATTGGCGCATACCAAGAGAGGCGAGCATGCTCACGGATAAGCAGTTCCTTCGCTATCAGCGCCAAGTCGCCCTGCCTGAAATTGCCGAAATTGGGCAAGAGCGTTTGAGCAAATCGCATGTGCTGATCATCGGTTGTGGTGGGTTAGGGAGCGCAGCGAGTTTGTACTTGGCATCAGCGGGTGTTGGTAAATTGGTTGTGGTTGATGACGATGAAGTTGATAGCAGTAACCTACAACGTCAGATCATTTATCGTGAACAAGACCTCCAAGTTGCGAAAACAAAAGCTACTGTAAAGCAACTCACTGAACTTAATTCTATGGTTCAAATTCGTGCCCTCAATAAGCGATTAGACAAAGCACAGTTGCAGCTTGAGGTGATGTTAGCGGATGTGGTGTTGGACTGCACCGATAACATGCCAACGCGCCAGCTAATTAACCAAGTTTGTTTCGAGCAAAATACGCCGCTCATTTCGGCGGCGGCAATTGGTTGGCAAGGGCAATTCGCTGTTTTTGATTACCAAACGCCAAGTGAACAAGAAGTGCGGAGTAAAGCCTGTTACCGCTGTTTGTATCCGTTTGACGAATTACCGCAAACGCAAAAGTGCAGTGAGAGCGGTGTCGTCGGTCCGGTGGTGGGGACACTTGGTAACTACCAAGCGATAGCGGCAATTCAAAAACTGGCGACGGGAAAGTTTCATGTCGAGACTGCCAAGTTGCACCTATTTGATGGATTGAAACTGCAATGGCAAACCATGGCGATAAGCAAAGACAAACAGTGCCAAGTGTGTGCTCAGATTTAGCTTACGAGTAATGGGCAGAATTAAGAGAGTTGGAAGCAATGACGTTATCAGAACAACAAACAATACAAATGACCGCTGCTGACTTAGATGTGATCACTATTGTCATCAATGACCAGTCACATCAAGTTGCCAGTGAGTCGAATCTACAGCAAATCATTAGTCAATTTGCGCTGCCTGAAATAGGCTGTGTTTTTGCAATTAATAACAATGTTGTGCCGCGCAGTGAGTGGGCTAGCACAGTTCTTTCACAGGGAGATAGCATCTCTTTGTTTCAAGCGATCGCAGGGGGTTAAAGTCGATGCTTAAAATTGGTGATAAACAATTCGAATCTAGACTGTTCACAGGAACAGGGAAGTTTGCCAACAGTCGACTAATGGCAGAAGCGATTAAAGTGTCGGGTTCTCAACTTGCGACTATGGCGTTGAAGCGTGTGGATGTGAACGACCAACAAGACGACATTTTGCTGCCGTTAGTACAAGCGGGGGTGAACTTATTGCCGAACACCTCAGGTGCAAAGAATGCTAAAGATGCTGTGTTTGCTGCACAACTGGCGCGAGAAGCATTAGGTACTAACTGGTTAAAACTGGAAGTTCATCCAGACCCCAAGTACTTGATGCCCGATCCAATTGAGACACTTGCAGCCGCTGAGCAACTGGTTCGTGAAGGCTTCATTGTCCTTCCTTATTGTCATGCTGACCCGGTTCTGTGTAAAAGATTGGAAGAAGTAGGCTGTGCTGCAGTCATGCCATTAGGTGCGCCGATCGGTTCCAACAAAGGGATAGTTTCTCACGACTTCCTAGAGATCATTATCGACCAAGCTAATATTCCTGTCGTTGTTGATGCGGGTATTGGTGCCCCTTCACATGCCGCGCGTGCGATGGAAATGGGCGCGGATGCCGTGCTCGTCAATACTGCGATTGCAGCTTCGAGCGATCCCGTTGCGATGGCGAAGGCATTTAAGTTGGCGGTAGAGTCGGGGCGTATGGCTTATGAAGCCGGACTTGCTGGTAAGGTTTCTCATGCGGTTGCGTCGAGTCCACTGACGTCATTCCTAGATGAGCTTTAGCCCTAGATTGGTTTAGCTAATAAGCGAGGAAAACATGAGCTTCGTTGAACAATTTAAGCAGCTTAATTGGGATGATATTTCAATGTCGATCTACGCGAAAACGGCACAAGATGTCGAGCGGGCATTGAATAAACCCAAGCGTGATTTGGAAGACTTTAAAGCACTAATTTCACCAGCGGCTGAGGCGTACTTAGAGCAAATGGCGCAGTTGTCATACTCGGCAACTCGTAAGCGTTTTGGTAATACCATGTCGCTTTATATTCCATTGTACCTTTCTAACTTGTGCGCCAATGCTTGTACTTATTGTGGCTTCTCAATGGAGAATAGAATCAAGCGTCGTACTTTGAATAGGGACGAAGTAGCTGCAGAAGTAGAAGCCATTAAACGCATGAAGTTTGATAGCGTATTGCTGGTGACTGGCGAACACGAAACCAAAGTGGGCATGAAATACTTCCGCGAAATGGTGCCGATGATTAAGCAACGTTTCAACTATTTGGCGATGGAAGTACAGCCACTTGATCAAGACGAATACGCTGAGCTCAAGACATTGGGTTTAGATGCGGTGATGGTCTATCAAGAAACGTATCATCCATCGACTTATGCTGAGCACCATTTGCGTGGCAATAAGATGGATTTCGAATACCGATTGGATACACCCGATCGTCTTGCAAAGGCGGGCATCGATAAGATCGGTATTGGTGCTTTAATAGGGTTGGAAGAGTGGCGAACAGATTGTTTTTATGTGGCAGCGCACTTGGACTATCTTGAGCGCACATATTGGCAGACTCGTTACTCAATTTCTTTCCCACGTTTACGTCCTTGTGAGGGCGCGCTCCAACCCAAATCAGTCATGACGGATAAACAGCTTGTGCAGTTGATTTGCGCTTATCGCTTGTTGAATCCAGAAGTGGAGTTGTCATTATCGACTCGTGAATCACCAAAGTTCAGAGACAATGCATTACCGTTAGGCATCACCAGTATGTCTGCTGCATCTAAAACTCAGCCGGGTGGTTATGCGATGGATGATGTTGAACTCGAGCAGTTTGAGATCAGTGATGAGCGAAGTGCTGGTTCTGTGGAAGATATGATTCGAGCCAAAGGCTTTGACCCTGTATGGCGAGATTGGCACTCGGCGTATTCTGGATAAGCAACAAATAAAGCCACTGGTCATCGTTATGTTTCACGTGAAACATAGGCAAAGAAAGAGGGTTGATGCAAAACATCAACCCTCTATTTTTCTAGCTTCTAGCTGTGTGCTACAGGTAGCGTTGCTTGACGAAGCCACTCTTTAACATCACCTTCGACTAGCGGGCTGATCTCATCCCATACTTTCTGGTGGTAATCATTCAGCCAAGCAAGTTCTGGACGAGTTAACATATCAACATTGATGTTGCGTTTGTCGATTGGGCAGCGTGTTAGTGACTCAAATGACAGAACAGGGAAGTCACCGTTAGTTGGTGTTTCAACAACAAGCTCTAGGTTTTCAATACGGATACCAAACGCATCTGCACGGTAGTAACCTGGCTCGTTGGATAGCACCATACCTTCTGTTAGAGGCACGTCGATTTGCTTTTTCGAAATGCTCGCTGGACCTTCATGAACACTTAGGAAGTGACCAACACCGTGACCAGTACCGTGATCGTAATCGTAACCTTCCGCCCATAGGTGCTGACGAGCTAGAGTATCGATTTGGTAACCACGTGTGCCTTTCGGGAAACGAGCTCGAGCAACGCCAATATGACCTTTCAGCGCCAACGTAAATTGCTTCTTCATTTCTGAAGAAGGTTGACCAATCGCAATGGTACGCGTGATGTCGGTAGTGCCATCGAGGTACTGACCGCCTGAGTCCACAAGGTAAAGCGTGTTCAGTTCTAACTTACCAGGTTCAGGTTGGTTCTCGTGATTGTAGTGACACATGGCCGCGTTGCCGCCCGCGGCTGAAATGGTATCGAAGCTGAGATCCATTAGCGTAGGGTCTTCGCTACGAAATGCTTCAAGTTTGTCTGCCAGCGTCGCTTCATCATGCAGGTTACCAGCAGCAACTTCCGCATCTAACCAACATAGGAACTTGCTCATTGCCACGCCATCGCGGATATGACACGCCTTCATACCGGCAATTTCAACCGAGTTCTTCGCCGCTTTTGGCATCAGACATGGGTCTGCTGCTGCAATCACGGACGCACCAGAGTTTTGTAGTACTAGCTTAAACCAAGCGTTACTGATTGCAGGGTCAACTAATACCTTTTTACCTGTCATGGCTTCAAGGCGAGATTGAAGTGCTTCTGGGTGGTGAACGGTCACACCGGTGCCTACGTGAGCGTCAAAATCAGCAGGTAGACGAGCAGGATCGAGGAAGTATTCCACGCTTGAATCTGAGTGCAGAATCGCGTGAGAAAGCAGAACTGGTAGGCGTGATACATCTAAACCACGTACATTCAGCAGCCAACAAATAGAATCTAATGCTGTGATCACAGCGCTATCTGCACTTGCTTTTTTAACCAGTTGGGCGATCTCTTGACGCTTACTCTCACTTGATTGACCGACGGCTTCTGTTGCCATTAGGCGAACATCAGAAACCACAGGAGCAGGGCGGTCGTGCCACAGTTCATCAATTGGGTTGCTATCGAGAATCTTAAGCTCAAGGGTACCTGCAAGTTTTGCTTGTGCCATGTCTAGCCAAGCAGAGTTGTGCATGCGAGGGTCGATTGCCACAGACGCGTCATTTGCAAGATGGTCTTTAATCCAATCTAGTGCAGGCTCTTCAATCAAGTGACGGTATTCGAATAGATCAGCAGGAACCTGCTTTGTTACTTGTACTGTGTAGCGACCATCAACAAAGATAGCGGCTTTGTCTTTGGTGATTACCGCAGCACCAGCAGAACCAGTAAAGCCAGTTAGCCAATGTAAACGCTCGTTGTGCGCTGGTACGTATTCGCCCAAGTACTCGTCTTCATGTGGGACAAGTAGGGCATCAATATTATGTTGTGCTAGCCATTCGCGAATTGCATTCACGCGGCTTTGGGTATCGTTGTGCATCTGTGTTATTCCTTCAAATTACCGCTCCTTCATGCTCAGGTGTGGGAGCTGTTTCCATCTGCTTCATGCAGTTTACGATTCCATTGAGGTTCGCAATCACTTCAATAGAGTCGGAGTACAACTAGGCCATAGATGAGCCAAAAAGGACTACGACAGTTAAGCTACTCATTTTAGCCGCTAAGCGCAAATTGAGTGCGGTGTTTTTATCTAAGGTGATCGGTTTTTTGTGTGATCATCGTACGTAGCCAGCCTAATGCAGGGTCGTTTTCTCTATCTCGGTGCCAGAATAAAGTGTAAGCCATAGGTGGGAATTCTAACGGTAGTGGCAGCACGACCAAATCAAGCTGTTTGGCCGCAAGTTGCACAAAATGACTTGGCGCAGTAAAGATAAAGTCGGTGTATGAACATAAACTTGCGGCACTGTTAAAGTCGGGCACGGTGACGGCAATATCGCGGTCGGCGCCAATATCTGCAAGGCGATAATCCAGCAACCAACGGTCGTTGCCATCACAGCGTACTTGTACATGGCGTAGGGCGAGATAGGCTTCCAGATTCCAAGGTTGTTTTAGCGCAGGATGGTTTTTGCGAATGATGCACATTTGGTAATCACGATAAATTTCCAACTCGCAAATGTCATCGGGTGGTTGAAGAGTCAGCTTGGCATCGTTTATATCGATATCTTTTCCAGTTAGGCCTAAATCCAGTTCGCCGCGTTGAAGCATTTTAAATGTATTATCCGACCACGGGTGTGTGCTGATTGTCACGCCAGGTGCTTGTTGAAAAATCGCCGGTAAGAAATGGGGTAGAATGAGAGGGTAGACACTCTCTACCGCTGCTATTTGAAAACGGTATTCGCTGCTTTGCGGAGAAAACTCTTCGGGTTGAGTCAGCACTTCTAACTGATTTATCAACAGATCCAGTTTCGGTTTAAGAAACAATGCGCGCGGCGTAGGTGTTAATCCATGTGAGTTTCGAGTGAAAAGCGGGTCATCAAATTGAATGCGCAGTTTAGCCAGTGATTTACTTACGGCGGATTGGCTTAAGCACAATCGGTGGGCCGCACGAGTAACATTTAACTCTTCAATCAGCACTTTAAAGCAGACCAATAGATTTAAATCGATACGAGCCAGTTTTTCGACGTTCACAGTGAATTTCCTCTGAGGAATAATGCTCATGATTATACATCATTTCCATTCATATCATCAGATGATTAAGCTTTACCCAAAGTTCTTTATCCAATTCGGAGTGTTGTGTGTCTAGCCAGTTTTCTAATAGTAAAAAACAGATGGCGTTATTGACCCTTTTGGTTCTTTTCAGTCCTTTAGCGATTGATATTTATCTACCTGCTTTACCTCTTATTGCTTCCACTTTTCAGGTCGATAATGCGCTAGCACAAGACACGATCACTTGGTTCTTATTTGCTATGGGTGTTGGTCAGCTATTCGCAGGTCCCTTAGCAGATAAACTCGGACGTCGAACTGTTGCATTGGGCGGTATCACCATTTACGCGATGAGCGCTTTATTGGCGTGGAGTGCTCAAAATATTGAGTGGATGTTGGTTTCCCGACTGCTACAAGGCTTAGGTGCGTGTGCGACATCGGTAGCAGCCTTTGCAACAGTTCGCGATATCTTTGGCCCGGAAAAAAGCGGCAAAATGATCAGCTACCTTAACGGTGCGATTTGTTTCATTCCGGCTTTAGCTCCAATTCTAGGTAGCTGGTTAACTCAGCAATTTGACTGGCGTGCTAACTTTAGCTTTATGGCGGGTTTTGCTGTGGTGTCTGGATCATTGATGTTTTTCATGATGAAAGAGACTAACCCGTCAACAGAAAAGCAAGCCGTGTTTAAGCTTAGTCGGTATTGGGCAGTGCTTAGCACACCATCTTTTGTTTTCCATGCGTCATTATGCTTGATGGCGATGGCGGTTATTCTTGCTTACGTTACCTCAGCACCGTCGGTATTGATGACGGGGATGGGGCTGTCGATGAATGAATTCACTTTCTGGTTTGGTGTGAATGCGGTGATAAACATTGCGGCATGTATGCTGGCGCCTAAGTTTATGGAGCGCGTTGGAACTCACAACACCTTGGTCACCGGGATCTCAACTCTGGGTCTCGCAGGTGTGATCATGCTAGTGATGAATGGTCAGAATACCGCGCTTTCTTTCATGTTACCTATCTTTATGTCTTCTGTAGGTTTTGCATTCATTCTGGGTGCAGCGGCAGGGAAAGCGTTAGAACCGTTTGGTGATAAGGCGGGCACGGCAGCTGCACTGCTTGGATTGTTCCAAATGAGTGGCTCTGGTTTGTTGGTGGGTACACTGCAACGCTTATCTCTGGATCCACAAACCTTGATTGCAATTCATATGTGGGTCCTATTACCTGCGTTGGTCGTTCTGTTTACAAAAGCAGGGAAGAACTGGCACTCGAGCTTTGCGAAAGCGTAAATCAGTGTAATTTAGTATTTTCCAATGTAAGTAAGGCGTGTATATTTGTCACTCAGACTTTTCCTGACACCATAACGGAACTCAAAAAGTAATGTCGTTAACCACGTATGAAATGGCTCGTATTCTAGAGCAAATGGAAGATTCACCAGAAAAGGTGATGTTTGGCAAGTTGCTTAATGAGCTGGGTAATCAAAGCTCCGAGCGTATTCGTAGTGCGGCTAAACAAGTACCTCTGCCAATTTTGCGTGATATCGTGTACCAATTTCAGCAAGTGATTGAGTCACGCAAAGATGAACAAGTCGAGCAGATGGCAAAAGACCTCGCTCAGCAAGGTATCTCAGCAGAAGAGCTACTGGCTTACTTGAATAAATAATAAAAAATCCCCGCATGATGCGGGGATTTTTTTAGCTCGTCATTTTCTTTTTCAGGATGTGGTCCAAAGACAGCGGTCCTGGCCCCCATACGATTACGATAAGAATCATCAATCCCCAAAGTTGGTGGTCATAAAAACCTTTCTCCCACAACAGTGGGTAAGAGATCACTGCGATGATGTTGAACACAAACAGCATTGCTGCCATCGGGCGGGTAATCAATCCCAGTGCCAAGAACACCGGTAGAACCAACTCCGCAGCCGTACCTAAATAAGCCGCCAATTCCCATGGCAAGATTGGCACTTGGTATTCCAGCTCAAATAAGTACAACGTGCTATCCCAAGACGAGATTTTGATTAGTCCTGAATTGAAGAACACCCAAGCAACCCAAAAGCGGCAAAAGAGAAGTAGTAAAGGGACAAAGGCTGCTTGTAAGGTACTGATTAAATCGTCATACCGATTCACTAAGTTTTTAACCGTATCCTTCATAGAGTGCTCCTTAGATTGATTGCAATGTAAAGCCGTCAACAATATCGAGTGCCATGATGCGATTGAGATGAGCGAGTAAAACTTCAGGTATTTCGCTCAAACTCTGCTTCTGCTCTAAACATTGCAGCAGTTGGAACACATCAGCATCGAGTGCATGACACAAGGCTTCTCCATTGGCTTGAATCGAGATGACACCTTGCTGTAATTGGTTGATATTAAGTTGTTCGAATTGCCCAGTTTGAATCGCGCTAAATAGATCGAATACTGCGTAGTTGGAGTCAAAGCTGCGGCAGCCCTTTTTAAGGTGTAAGACTAAAGTGGGTTGTTGCTCTTCACTCACTTCGCCAAGTAACGCAAGCGGTTTTAATTCCGCTGCATTGGATTGCTCATACTGTGCTTGACGAGCTAGGTCGATATGCCACTCGAAGCGTGCGACTTCAGGGCTGTAAGGTGCTTGTGCGATCACCTGACTGAACTGCATGATGGTGTCTTGAAAGCCTTCGCCATAATGCACCACATTTCCTTCTTCTAATGGGTAAGAAAGAACATGCTGGCGAGCTATCTGTTCAAAGCATTCTTCACCAAGCAGCGCTTCAACCATCGGGTAGGTCGCGGATAATACCTCGCTTAAGCTGACGATAAAGTTATTGCGGTAAATCTGCATGCGTTCATCAGCGGTAAACGTATCACTGGCAATATCGCAATCTTCGCCGAGTGCTTGATAGTGTAGGGCTTTAGCAAACTGGCTTTGTAAGGTGGCTAGATTCATGATGCCTTCCTTGGTTCGCTTTGTTCACTTGGAAGTGTGCCTTGCAACAGTAGTTGCGATGCTTTCTGTGCTTCTCCTAATAAGACTTCTGGCGCGGGGATATCCAAATCCCATTCAATCAACGTATGACGTGGACCGTGTTTTTTTGTCCACTGTGAAAACAACTGCCAAACTTCATCGCTAACTGGGCGGCTATGGGTATCAATCCATATCTCACCTTTGTCGAGTTGTTTAATGGTAAAACCTGCCAAGTGAATCTCATCCACTTTGTCGGCTGGAATCGCATCTAGGTATGTGTCGCAATCAAAACCGTGGTTGAACGCCGAAACATAAACATTGTTTAAATCGAGCAATAAACGACAGTCAGTGCGCTTTTGCACTTCGGTAAGAAACTCCCATTCGCTGATGGTCGAATGTTGAAACTTCACATAACTAGATGGGTTCTCTATCAAGATCTCGCGTTGCAAATATTCCTGCACTTCATTCACGTTACGAGTGAACACGTTGAGCGCTTCTTCCGTATACGGAAGTGGAAGCAGGTCATTAAAGTAGTGACCGCCGTTTTCACTCCAACTTAAATGGTCAGAAACAAGAATTGGGTCGATTGAGTCAATCAGTGATTTAAGTTGCGCAAGATGCTTTTGACTAACACGTTCCACCGAGCCCAGCGACAAACCAATACCGTGGCAGCTAATTTGATATTGCTCGCGAAGCGTTTGTAGCTGATGGCGCTCTGTTGCATTGGGTTGGAAATAGTTTTCACTGTGGATTTCTAACCAAGACAACTCGGGTTGGTTTTGGCTAAAGTAATCGAGGTGAGGGGTTCTTAATCCAACTCCAACAAGGTCGTGGAAGGTGTGGTGTTTCACGTGAAACTCCTTTTCAAATCGTGCGGGAAGAGAAGGATGCGTCTTGGCTTTGCGTTGGTTGAGCGTCAACGCATCCTCACAATAGCTAGCGATAAAAGATTATGAAGAAGAAGTGCTACCGCCAGCGAGTTTGTCACAAAGACCTTTTGGTACGACAACAAAAGCATCTTTTTGGTTGTCTTCTTTAGAGGTGCCCGCGCAAGAGCTGTTTTTCGTTGCGCAGTCATTTTTACCGGCTTTCGCCACGCCATAACACTTTTCTTTTTCTGCTGCGACAGCAGGGGCTGCGGTGAGCATGGTGCCACCAAGAGCAAGAAGGCCAGTAACAGCAGCAGTAACAGCAAGATTCGATTTTTTCATCATAATTTCCTCTGAGTGATTTCCTTTTACTTTCATTCGGCAAGTCGATTCGCCGTTTGGCGTACAACCTTTATCCACTTGCTTAAATTAAAAGATAG
>NZ_WXWT01000063.1:0-16932 GCF_009904725.1 Vibrio sp. V43_P6S15P86 | reverse complement strand
ATTTATTTTTGCTCATTTACTTAAGGTATTAAAAAAGCCAGCTGAGCAGCTGGCTTTTAGTGTAAATGAAGTGTTTAAAATTCATTCATTTAATTAAACATTGAAGCGGAAGTGTACAACATCACCATCTTTTACGATGTAGTCTTTACCTTCTAGACGCCATTTACCTGCGTCTTTTGCGCCATTTTCACCATTGAATTGGATGAAATCGTCGTAACCGACTACTTCTGCACGAATAAAGCCTTTCTCGAAGTCAGTGTGGATCTTACCTGCCGCCTGAGGCGCAGTTGCACCAACAGGGATTGTCCACGCACGTACTTCTTTAACACCTGCCGTGAAGTAGGTGTGTAGAGTTAGTAGCTCGTAACCAGAGCGAATTACACGGTTCAGTCCCGGTTCTTCGATCCCCATATCCGCTAGGAATTCTTCGCGATCTTCATCTTCTAGTTCAGATAGTTCAGATTCGATAGCTGCACATACAGGTACAACGACGTTGTTTTCTTTTTCTGCGAACTCGCGAACCGCATCTAGATATGGGTTATTTTCGAAACCATCTTCGTTTACGTTTGCAATGTACATAGTTGGCTTCAGTGTAAGGAAGTTTAGGTAGCCGATTGCTGCTAACTCTTCTTTAGATAGCTCAACTGTGCGTGCCATGCCGCCTTCAGTTAGTACTGGTAACAGTTTTTCTAGTACTGTTAGTTCAAATTTTGCGTCTTTATCGCCGCCTTTTGCCTTCTTCGCGTTACGTTGAATCGCGCGCTCACAAGAATCAAGGTCAGCCATTGCAAGTTCAAGGTTGATCACTTCGATATCTTCGATAGGTGAAACTTTACCTGAAACATGAACAATGTTTTCGTTTTCAAAACAACGTACAACGTGGCCAATCGCGTCTGTTTCACGGATGTTAGCTAGGAATTTGTTACCTAAACCTTCACCACGTGATGCACCAGCAACAAGACCAGCGATGTCCACGAACTCCATCGTCGTTGGAAGAACTCTCTGTGGGTTAACGATCTTAGCTAGTGCGTCTAGACGTAGATCTGGCACAGGAACCACACCAGTGTTTGGTTCAATGGTACAGAACGGGAAGTTTGCTGCTTCGATACCCGCTTTAGTTAGTGCGTTGAACAGAGTTGATTTACCTACGTTAGGTAGACCAACGATGCCACATTTAAAACCCATGATAGTAACCTTATTCAGCTTTGAACGTGTGGAGGCGATTTTGTGCTTTAGATAGGCCATCCTTAATCAGGATATCTAGACAACGAACAGCCTCATCAGCTGCTGCATCTAAAAGCTCTTGCTCTTTAGCTGGCGCTTTACCTAATACAAAACCCGCCACTTTATCTTTGTGTCCCGGATGACCAATGCCAATGCGAAGACGATAAAAATCTTTGTTATTGCCCAGTTTGCTAATGGTGTCACGCAGACCGTTGTGTCCACCGTGACCCCCACCTTTTTTAAACTTAGCGACACCTGGCGGTAAGTCTAGCTCGTCATGAGCAACCATGATCTCTTCAGGTTTAATTTGATAAAATTTCGCAAGCGCTGCGATCGATTTACCTGATAGATTCATGAAGGTGGTTGGGATAAGCAAACGGAGATCCTGGCCATTGACCATAATGCGTCCTGTTAGACCAAAAAACTTTGGTTCGTTCTTCAGTGTAACGTTGTGAACGCGTGCTAACTCTTCTACAACCCAAGCGCCCGCATTGTGACGAGTTCTGGCGTATTCTGGTCCTGGATTAGCAAGACCAACAAGAAGTTTGATTTGTTGACTCAAGGTTAGGATCTCTCTGGAATCTCAAAAAGCGCAGTATGATAGCACAGAATTCTCACAGTGGGCGACCAAGGGATTTTCTGGTTATCAGTACAAATAAAAAAACACCCCAAAGAGGGGTGCTTTTGAAATCAGTGTAACTGAAATGTTCGGATTAGTTGAACATTGCAGAGATTGACTCTTCGTTGCTGATACGACGAATCGCTTCAGCCAACATGCGAGATAGGCTTAGTGTTGTCACTTTGCCTGTTGCAGCCATCTCTTTAGATAGAGAGATAGAGTCAGTTACGATAACTTGGTCAAGAACTGAGTTCTTGATGTTGTCCGCAGCGTTGCCTGAGAATACAGCGTGAGTAGCGTAAGCAAATACACGCTTAGCACCGCGCTCTTTTAGTGCTTCAGCTGCTTTACATAGTGTGCCACCTGTGTCGATCATGTCATCAACGATCACACAGTCACGACCTTCAACATCACCGATTAGGTTCATTACTTCAGAAACGTTTGCACGTGGACGACGCTTATCTACGATTGCGATGTCGATGTCGCCTAGTGCTTTTGCTGTTGCGCGAGCACGAACAACGCCACCTAGGTCAGGAGATACCACAACAGGGTTATCTAGACCGCGAGCCTGCATATCTTCAAGTAGCACTGGCGTGCCGAAGATGTTGTCTACAGGTACATCGAAGAAGCCTTGAATTTGCTCTGCGTGTAGGTCGATAGTTAGAACGCGGTCAACACCAACGTTAGATAGGAAATCAGCAACAACTTTTGCAGTAATTGGCACACGCGCAGAACGTACACGACGGTCTTGGCGAGCGTAGCCGAAGTAAGGGATAACTGCAGTGATACGGCCTGCTGAAGCACGGCGCATTGCATCAATCATAACAACCAATTCCATTAGGTTGTCGTTAGTCGGTGCACAAGTGGATTGAATGATGAAAACATCGCTACCACGAACATTCTCATTGATTTGAACTGCAACTTCGCCATCAGAAAAGCGAGAAACAGATGCATCACCAAGAGAGATGTAAAGACGATCAGCAATACGTTGGGCTAGTTCAGGTGTTGCGTTACCAGCAAATAGCTTCATATCAGGCACGGTGGAAACCTCGGGTTTGCGTCCAGTTTAAATAGGTCGGTGTGAGGCTGATTGGTATTCAGCCAAAGTCTCTTTTAATGGCGAAATATTGCGCCCTTGAGCGACAAATGCCGAGACTTTATCAGAGAGTTGTGCAAGGATAGTTTCTGCTTCAGATTTGCTCGAAAATTCAGCAAAAACGCAAGATCCTGTCCCCGTCAATCTTGACGGCGCGTATTGTAGCAGCCAAGAAAGTTGCTTATCAACCTCTGGGTAGAGCATTCGTACAATTTTTTCGCAATCGTTTACGCTTGGCGTATTTAAAAGTGTTTCTAGATCTCGTTTTGGGGTGTTTCGCGTTAGATCTGGATGACAAAAAACGTCGACGGTTGCGATAGAAACATTCGGTCTGACGACTAAATACCACTTTTCTTCTGGATAAGCGGGGGAGAGTTTCTCGCCAACACCTTCAGCGAAAGCTGCAAATCCGCGCACAAATACGGGCACGTCTGCGCCCAACTTTAAACCAATTTCAGCCAGTTCATCGTCAGTTAGATTCAGTTGCCACAAGTAGTTCAGTGCCACTAGTGCTGTAGCTGCATTCGATGAGCCCCCACCAATGCCCCCACCCATAGGCAGCACTTTCTGTAGCTCAATATGCGCGCCAAAAGGGCAGTTTGAGTAAGCTTGAAGCGCGGTTGCTGCTTTCCAAATTAAATTGTCTTGAAGAGGCACACCTTCTATATCTGGAGAAATCGTAATATCACCAGAATGGTTTGCTTGAATGGTGAGCTCATCGCCGTGATCGACGAATTGGAATAAGGTTTGTAACTCGTGGTAGCCATTTTCTGTGCGACCGTTGATGTATAGAAAGAGATTCAATTTCGCTGGTGATGGCCAGCGGGTTGAAAGTTCGATCATTGGGTGATGTTCCATTTTGTGATCACTAGATTTATTTTTACGTCAGCAGTGGTGAGTTTCAGTTTATTTGGCAGTGGTAGAGACTGCTCATGCCATTGAACGTCGCCATACCGTTGATAAGCAATACTCCAATCATTTAAACCAATTTGTTTGTTTAACGCTTGCAGTGTATTGGTTGGGGACAATTGGAATTTGTCGGCATCGGTCGGTAGGCCTAATAGCCAGTCAGGCATGTGTTCAACGGGCATCATTAACCCCGTAAGACGGTAAATTAGCTGGTTTGCACTGCGAGAGGAAAGGACCTGGTCGTCGTAAGTTTCTACTGTGGCACCTTGTGGTGTGATGGTGAGCTTTAATGCCGTTTGACCAAGAATCGTTGTTAAACGTAGTTGACTGAGTGCTGAAGAATGTTTCCAGTAGAAATTTAAATTTTGTCTTTGGTCTGGGCCAATATAACCAAGTTTTCCCGTTGCTTGAAAATCTTGGATGGCCTCGAGTCGTTGCTCATGAGCTTGCCATTCAACGCTGGTAACACTTTCAGGAACGGAGGAACAACCAGCGAGCAGTAAGCTCGACAAGAAAAAAAGAATAAAGGAGCGTAACGTCATGTTTGATGGCTTATTAATCAGTTTCGTCGGGAATCGCTCACAACTATAGCATTGAAAAGTCGCAGTTAGGAAAACAAATCCGGCTTACCCTTTCAATAAATGCGTGCTTACAGTAAAATTCTGGACCTATTTTATAACCTATCCCAGAGATACCACGTTAGATGTCCTTGCTTGCTATTGGAATCAATCACAATACAGCGTCTGTCGACTTGCGAGAGAAGGTGGCGTTTGGTCCGGATAAACTCGGCCCTGCACTCGAGCAACTTAGAGAGCACGAAGCGGTTAACGGCAGTGTGATTGTTTCAACCTGTAACCGAACTGAGTTGTACTGCGATGTTAAGCAAGGAGCGCGAAACAAGTTGATCGATTGGCTTGCTCAATTTCATCAAGTGAGCCGCGAAGATTTAATGCCGAGTTTGTATGTGCATGAAGAACAAGCTGCAATAAAGCATTTGATGCGCGTATCGTGCGGCCTTGACTCTCTGGTGTTGGGTGAGCCTCAAATTTTGGGGCAGGTAAAGCAAGCATTTTCTGACTCGCGAGATCATCAAGCCGTCGATGCTTCAATTGATAAACTGTTTCAAAAGACGTTCTCAGTCGCCAAGCGTGTGAGAACAGAAACAGATATCGGCGGTAATGCTGTGTCCGTGGCTTATGCCGCATGTACATTGGCAAAACATATTTTTGAGTCGTTATCTGATTCAACCGTGCTTTTGGTTGGTGCGGGAGAGACGATTGAACTGGTCGCAAAGCATTTAGCATCCAACGGCTGCACAAAAATGATTGTCGCGAACCGCACTAAAGAGCGTGCGCAAGGCTTAGCGGATCAATTTGGCGCAGAAGTGATCAGTTTGAACGAAATTCCTGAACATTTGGCGAAAGCGGATATCGTGATTAGCTCAACGGCGAGCCCATTGCCTATTATTGGCAAAGGTATGGTCGAAACGGCTCTGAAGCAGCGTCGACATCAACCTATCTTGTTAGTCGATATTGCGGTGCCGCGAGATGTAGAGTCGGAAGTCGGTGAACTGAACGACGCATATCTGTATTCTGTTGATGACTTGCAATCTATCATCGACAGCAACATTGAGCAGCGTAAAGTCGAAGCGATTCAAGCTGAAGCGATTGTTAGTGAAGAAAGCGCTGCGTTTATGACATGGTTGCGTTCACTGCAAGCCGTCGATAGTATTCGCGACTATCGCAAATCAGCCAACGAAATTCGTGAAGAGTTACTGAGCAAAAGTTTGCAATCTTTAGCGGCAGGCGCAGATCCGGAGAAAGTGCTGCGCGAGCTGAGTAATAAACTCACCAACAAACTGATTCACGCTCCAACTCGCGCATTGCAAAGTGCAGCAGAGCAAGGCGAACCAGCAAAATTAACGATTATCCGCCAAACACTTGGCTTGGATGATCTATAACTCACGCTTTTTATTAAGAAAACGACACTATGAAAGCCTCTATTCTGACTAAGCTAGAAACGCTAGTAGAACGTTACGAAGAAGTTCAACATCTTCTTGGTGATCCTGATGTTATTGGAGATCAGGACAAATTCCGTGCTCTATCAAGAGAGTACTCTCAGCTAGAAGAAGTAACCAAGTGCTTCCAAGCTTATCAACAAGCGCAAGAAGATCTTGTCGCCGCTGAAGAGATGGCAAACGAAGACGACGAAGAAATGCGTGAAATGGCGCAAGAAGAAATCAAAGAAGCGAAAGCGATTATTGAGCGTCTTACTGATGAGCTACAGATTCTTCTTCTGCCAAAAGATCCGAACGATGATCGTAACTGTTTCCTAGAAATTCGCGCAGGTGCGGGTGGCGACGAAGCGGGTATTTTCGCGGGTGACTTATTCCGTATGTACAGCAAGTACGCAGAAAAGCGTGGCTGGCGCATCGAAGTGATGTCTTCAAACGAAGCTGAACACGGTGGTTACAAAGAGATGATCGCAAAAGTGAGCGGCGACGGTGCGTACGGCGTACTGAAGTTTGAGTCTGGCGGTCACCGTGTACAGCGTGTTCCTGCAACTGAATCCCAAGGCCGTGTGCATACTTCTGCATGTACCGTAGCGGTGATGGCGGAAATCCCAGAGGCGGATCTGCCAGAAATCAAAGCAGCAGACCTGAAAATCGATACGTTCCGTGCATCTGGCGCGGGTGGTCAGCACGTTAACACCACGGATTCTGCAATCCGTATTACCCACTTACCAACGGGTACGGTGGTAGAGTGTCAGGACGAGCGTTCACAGCACAAGAACAAAGCGAAAGCGATGGCGGTTCTTGCTGCTCGTATCGTTCAAGCGGAAGAAGAGCGTCGTGCCGCAGAAGTGTCTGATACACGTCGTAACCTTCTAGGTTCTGGTGACCGTAGTGACCGTATTCGTACCTACAACTACCCACAAGGTCGTGTGTCTGATCACCGCATCAACCTGACCATCTACCGTTTGAACGAAGTGATGGAAGGTGACCTGCAGAGCTTGATTGATCCTGTGATTCAAGAGCACCAAGCAGACCAACTTGCGGCGCTCGCAGAGAACGGCTAATCGATGAGCCAAGTTCAATCGATTGAGCAAGCACTGAAAAGTGCGACGGCGAAACTGGCAGAAGGCGGCAAAGAGTCGCCTTCTCTCGATGCAGCTGTACTCCTCTGCCATGTCCTTGGCAAACCACGAACTTATCTACTGACCTGGCCAGAAAAAGCATTAGAAGTGGAGCAAAAATCTCAGTTTGACGCTCTACTTGAACGACGTTTAGCTGGCGAACCCGTCGCTTATATTATTGGTGAGCGAGAGTTTTGGTCTCTACCGTTCAAAGTTTCTCCCTCTACCTTGATCCCAAGACCGGATACAGAACGTTTGGTCGAAATTGCACTCGATAAGACCTATGAGCAAACAGGACCTATTTTAGATCTTGGAACGGGGACGGGGGCAATTGCTATCGCACTCGCATCTGAAATGCCAAAACGTCAAGTGATGGGCGTAGATCTCAAGCAAGAAGCGAAAGCACTTGCAGAGTACAATGCTGAGCAGCTAAACATCAAAAATGTGACCTTTGCTCAAGGCAGTTGGTTCGAGCCTATTGCAGAGGGTACGAAGTTTGCTTTAATTGTCTCCAATCCGCCGTATATTGATGAAAAAGATCCACATTTATCCCAAGGTGATGTGCGCTTTGAGCCAAAATCTGCATTAGTTGCTAAAGAGAATGGCTTAGCTGATATTCGTCATATCTCGGATCTTGCTCGTCAGTATCTTGAAGTAGGCGGTTGGCTGGCATTCGAACATGGTTATGATCAGGGTGATGCCGTACGTGAGATAATGCGTGGTTTTGGTTACCAACAAGTTGCCACGGAAAAAGATTATGGCGGTAACGACCGAGTAACACTTGGTTGCCTGGCCAGTTAATCATGGAAGTCAGCAAACACTAACTAAAAAGAGAAGAAAAATGTACGTAGCTCTAAAACACATACACTTAGTGACGATTGCGCTCAGCGCGACACTATTATCGATCCGATTCGTGTTAATGATGATGAACTCACCGAAGCGAAATAATCGCTTTTTGAAAGTGTTTCCCCACATCGTTGATACTGCATTGCTAGTGTCAGGTATCGCGCTTATTTTCATTACTGGTTTCATCCCGTTTACTGATGCCGCACCGTGGTTAACAAACAAAATCACCTGCGTACTGGCGTACATTGCACTCGGTTTCTTCTCGTTGAAGCTTGCGAAAAACAACCTACTGAAGATATTTGGCTTTTTCGGCGCATTAGGTTGGTTAGTCATGGCTGCAAACATTGCTGTGTCTAAGAGCCCTACGTTATTTGGATAAGACGTCATGTTAGAGTTTTTTGACGAAGATTTTGACAATATACCGTTGGTGGAAGGTGCGCTTGAGCTAAACAAAGCGATTAACCCAGAAACCAAAGTACATTGGGCGAAACAAGAGTTAGAGCGTCTTTACAAAGATGCAGAAGCCACGCTTGTTCATGAAACCGATGAAGAGCAACGATTTGATGCATTCCTACGACTGTTTTTCCATGAGTGGGGGTTCAAAGGCGACGAGCAGGAATACTTTATTTCGGACAACAGCTTTATCGATAAAGTGTTGGAGCGCCGAAAAGGTATCCCGGTTAGTTTAGGTTCGATTTTATTATATCTAGGTAAAAAGCTGGGTTTCCCGTTGAAGGGAGTCACTTTTCCTACTCAGTTCCTACTAAAAGTCGATTGGATGCATAAAAAGCCAGACTACATTAACCCATTTAATGGTGAGTATGTGGGGGAAAGAATCCTCCAAGCTTGGCTTATTGGCCAAGAAGGACCGTTGGCTCAGTTAAAGCCAGAACACTTTGAAGAAGCTGACAATCCAACCATTATTGGTCGCTGGTTAGCGTTGATCAAAAGCGCGATGTTACGTGAAGAGCACTACACGCTGGCGTTGCGTTGTACGAACCTTGCGTTAACCTTTGTGCCAGATGACCCATACGAGATTCGTGACCGTGGTTTTATCTTCCAACAGCTAGAGTGCCCTCAAGTGGCGGTGTCAGATTTTCAATACTTTATTGACCAATGCCCTGACGATCCGGCTTCTGAGCTACTAAAATCACAAGTTAATGTGATGAGTGAAACGCACGTCACACTTCACTAATTTTATCGATGTGCCGAACTGTGGCGTATCGTGGACAGAAAAAGAGAATCAAAATGGAACAGAAAATCGTTAATATCGGCGACATTCAGGTTGCTAACGACAAGCCATTCACCCTATTTGCAGGTATGAACGTTCTTGAGTCTCGTGATCTTGCGATGCAGATCTGTGAGCACTACGTAAAAGTAACGGAAAAACTTGGCATTCCTTACGTATTTAAGGCGTCGTTTGACAAAGCAAATCGCAGTTCTGTTCATTCATACCGTGGCCCAGGCCTTGAAGAGGGTATGAAAATCTTCCAAGAGCTAAAAGACACATTTGGTGTGAAGATCATCACTGACGTTCACACTGAAGCGCAAGCTCAACCTGTCGCTGACGTGGTAGACGTTATTCAGCTTCCTGCATTCCTAGCTCGTCAAACTGACCTTGTTGAAGCAATGGCAAAAACAGGTGCGGTTATCAACGTGAAGAAACCTCAATTTATGAGCCCAGGTCAAGTGGGTAACATCGTTGAGAAGTTCGCGGAATGCGGTAACGACAAGATTATCCTATGTGAGCGCGGCTCTTGCCACGGTTACGATAACCTAGTCGTAGACATGCTTGGCTTTGGTGTGATGAAAAATGCGTCGAAAGGCAGCCCAATCATCTTTGACGTAACGCACTCACTACAGATGCGTGATCCGTCAGGTGCGGCGTCTGGCGGTCGTCGTGAGCAGACAGTTGAACTTGCGAAAGCGGGTCTAGCAACAGGCATTGCAGGTCTATTTATCGAGGCGCATCCAAACCCAGATCAAGCACGCTGTGATGGCCCATCTGCACTGCCGCTAGACAAGTTAGAACCGTTCCTAGCGCAAATGAAATCTCTTGATGATCTGATCAAGAGCTTTGCAGATATCGATATCAAGTAAACGCCAGATGACTGGTGATCAAATGCAATAGCCAACCTCGTGTTGGCTATTTTTTTATCAGATGGCGCATCATTCTCAGTTTCTTGCTGTAAAGGCTCTAGGCCGCTGGGAATGTGCATCAGTGACTCCCAATAAGAAAAAAGGTAAATAAATGAAGCAGCGTCTGATTATTAAAACTGCGTTGAGTGCCGCTATTTTGGCCCCGTTAGCTGGGTGTGCTACGCAACCTGCACCAGAATGGAATGCCGATACAACCTATAAATTGACCGTGCTACACACTAACGATCATCACGGTCGTTTTTGGCAAAATCGATACGGCGAGTACGGTATGGCGGCACGTAAAACGTTAATAGATGATTTGCGTGAAGAAATACAAGCAGAGGGGGGCAGTGTGTTACTGCTTTCTGGTGGTGACATCAACACTGGAGTACCTGAGTCTGATTTACAAGATGCCGAGCCAGATTTTAAAGGCATGAGCAAAATTGGTTACGATGCGATGGCGCTAGGTAATCATGAGTTTGATAATCCATTGGATGTGCTTTTCAAGCAGCAAGAGTGGGCAAGTTTTCCGATGTTGTCTGCCAATATTTACGATAAAAATACTGGCAAGCGCCTATTCCAACCGTACGCGATGTTTAACAAACAGGGTATTAAGATTGCAGTAATTGGTCTTACAACCGAAGATACAGCGAAACTTGGCAACCCTGAATTCATTGAACAAATTGACTTCCGTGACCCAAAAGAAGAAGCCAAGAATCTAATTGCTGAGCTGAAAGAAACAGAGTACCCAGACCTTATTTTTGCTGTCACACATATGGGACACTATGAGAATGGCAATAGAGGCATCAATGCACCTGGTGATGTAGCGTTAGCTCGTTATTTGAATGAAGGTGATCTGGATATGATTGTCGGTGGTCACTCACAAGAGCCGGTTTGTATGGAAGGTCCAAACGTCATCAAAAAGAGCTTTCAACCGGGTGATGAATGTCAGCCTGATCAACAAAATGGTGCTTATATTGTTCAGGCACATGAGTGGGGGAAATATGTGGGACGCGCCGATTACGAGTTTCGTAATGGTGAACTCTCGATGGTGAGCTACGATCTGATCCCAGTAAACTTGAAAAAGAAAATTAAAGTTGATGGTCAGTCGCAACGAGTTTTGATCCAAGAAGAGATTGAACAAGACGAAGCGATGCTTGAGTTTCTTCGTCCTTATCAAGAAAAAGGTCAGGGCAAGCTAAACGTGAAGATTGCAGAATCTAACGGTAAGCTTGAGGGTGACCGCAGTGTGGTTCGTTACCAGCAAACAAACTTAGGTCGATTAATTGCAACGGCTCATATGGAACGTGCAAAAGCAGATTTCGCCGTAATGAATTCTGGCGGCGTTCGCGATTCGATTGCAGCAGGTGACATTACCTACAAAGATGTGCTGACTGTTCAGCCATTTGGCAATATGGTCTCTTACGTTGATATGACGGGCAAAGAAGTATTGGATTACCTAAATGTCGTTGCAACTAAGCCTGTCGACTCTGGAGCTTATGCGCAGTTTGCGGGTATTGCGATGAGTATCAATAATGGTGAGGTAACCAATGTGTTCATTGGGAATAAGCAACTTCGCTTAGATGGTAATTACCGCTTTACCGTACCAAGCTATAATGCTGCTGGCGGTGATGGTTACCCTAAAATCGACGATCATCCAGGGTATGTAAATACAGGTTTTACCGATGCTGAGGTTTTGAAGGATTATTTAGAAACACACAGCCCTATTGATGTTAATGAGTATGCCCCTTCAGGTGAAATCACGTATTTAGTTGATACGGCGATTGATCAGTAACCCAACAGAGAAAAAGCGATTGACTCAAACTCGCTGATATCATTAACTAAAAGCGCAGATCCAATTCAATCTGCGCTTTTTGTTTTTATGAGGAGAATCTTGATGACTCCGGCCATTAATCTTGCGAAAAAGAAAAAAATCCCACACACGATTCATCAGTATGAGCACGACCCTAGAGCCGATAGTTATGGCTTGGAGGCTGCTGAAGTATTGGGGCAGGATCCGAAAACAGTATTTAAAACCTTGCTGTTCTGCTTGAACGGCGAGCCAAAGAACCTTGCGGTTGCGATTATCCCTGTTGATCAAAAGCTGAACCTAAAACTGGCAGCGAAAGCAGCGAAGGGCAAAAAGGCCGATATGGCTGATCCGGAAATCGCGCAAAAGACCACAGGTTATGTTGTTGGTGGGATTAGCCCACTGGGGCAGAAGAAAGCTTTACCTACTTTTTTGCACGAAAGCGCAGCAGAGCAAGACACCATCTGTGTGAGTGCAGGTAAACGTGGTTTAGAAATCGAGTTAGCCCCGAGAGATTTGCTGAGCTTAACTCGCGGTCAGTTTGCACCTCTTTGTTTGTAAACTCATGACAAATAAAAAGGACGCTCATGAGCGTCCTTTTTTGATCTTGCCTGTCAGAGAAGCGTTACTTACTTCTTCAGACTCAATGTACCACCGGTGCGTTTAGCTGGTTTGCTTGGCTTCGCGGCATTTGGGTTCATGTAATGCTGCTTAGGCTTACTCGGTGATTGAGGCTTGTTTGCTGAGTGCTTATTGCTCGATGCATCTGGTTTACGGTGCGATTTTCCATGCTCGCCTTGCGGTCTGCTACGTTCACCTTGTGGTTTCACTTTGTAATGTTCTTTAGCTGGACGTCCGCCTTCATCGTCACGCTGACGACGCTTTTGTTGACCTTTTTTCGAGTTTGGTGCATGACGGAATTCATCAGCATTGTTACCACGGAAAGTTTTTGTCTTCTGGTTACGACGAGCAGTAGAGTCTTGATTTTCTTCACGGCTATCAAACAGCTTCGCATCAGTCGCTTTACGAATATTACGACCTCTAGAGTCTGTTTTTGATGCCTCTTCTGTACCCACCGAACCATCGCACATAGCAAGAATCTCAGCGACTTCATCGTCAGTTAAGTAACGCCATTTTCCGTTCGGAATACCGTCAAGAGATATATTCATGATTCGAACACGACGAAGCTTAAAGACTTCGTAACCTAGTGCTTCACACATACGACGGATTTGGCGGTTAAGTCCTTGAGTGAGCACAATACGGAAAGAGAACTTAGTCTCTTTCGTTACCTTACAAGGTAGAGTGACGGTATCGAGAATTTTAACGCCGCTCGACATCTGTTTGAGAAACTCACCTGTAATCGGTTTGTCCACGCGCACAACGTACTCTTTTTCGTGGCTGTTGCCAGCACGAAGGATTTTGTTGACGATATCGCCATCGTTGGTCAAAAAAATCAGACCATCAGAGGGTTTATCCAAGCGGCCGATCGGAAAGATACGTTTTTTGTGACCGATAAAATCAACGATGTTCCCGGGTACATCTCGTTCTGTTGTACAGGTGATGCCTGTTGGTTTATTGAGAGCGATATAAATCGGCTTCTCTTTTGCTGCAACAGGCTTACCGTCTACACAAACATCATCACCAGGTAGCACTTTTGTTCCCATTTCAGGCTTGTTTCCATTAATGGTGACACGACCTTGTTCAATCAGTCTGTCTGCCTCACGGCGTGAACAAAAGCCAGTTTCACTGATGAATTTATTTAATCGTTTAGCGTTGTCTTGTGACATTTTTGTCTCCTAACGTTTCACAACGGCGAATGAAGTTTCCTTCCCGTGAAAGGGAAGGAAGAATAAGGGCGGGCATTCTAGCATTAGGGTGAAATTTAGCCCAACCGTTTTTGGTGACGTTCGCGAGTTTCTAATTTCTTTTCCGCACTTTTTCTCAGTAGAACGTAAACGGCTCCGGTTCCGCCGTGAAAGCGTTGCGCACTATGCACGCACTGAACTTCCCTGATTTGTTGTAGCCAGCTGCTAACAAAGCTTTTCATTAGTGCTGGTGGATTTGAGCGTTCTCCTCGGCCGTGGACAATAACGACCGTTCGTATGTCCATTGATAGGCACTGTTTTAAAAACTTTACGACTTCATCACGAGCTTCTTTCAATGTTTTACGATGCAGATCTAGGCGTGCTTGGATTGGATATTTGCCAAGACGAAGCTTCCGGTAAACCCCGTCTTGTACGCCATCACGTTTAAATTCAACAAAGTCCTCTGGTTTCAGCATTTCTGCGTGATCAAGTGACAGGTATTCTGGGTCATCTTCTGTTAGCCAGATTGCCGCTTCTCTCTTGGCGAGCTGCGCTTCGGTTACTTGGTGTACTTTTTTGTGTTCGGCGGTGTCTTGAGTGATCGGCTTTACATCGCCCATCATCTGTTGGAACAGATCAAAATCGTCATCGTGAGACATAGTAGTAATCTCATTAAGAACAGGGAGGAATAATAGGATTATATCAATGAGTGGTGCATTGAGATCAAATAAAAAACCGGAGTAGGCAAGTAACCGACTCCGGTGCAAAGCGTTTCTAGAGCTAAGCGAGATCTAGTGAGGAGATTTGTCGTTCATGATCTTGTATATGAAGAAACCGCCGTAAAATAACATCAGACCAATTGCCCCAAAGATTACTATCATTGACGATAGACCCACTGCATTACCAAATAGGAGATCAAGCCAAAAGTCCATACGTTTCCTCCAAGATGTTCCCGACAGGCATAAAACTAAATGGCAGTGCCTTGTTGCACACTGATCTGGATCAATTATGTTGCTAAGGTTAATAAACTGTATTTTGTTGTGAGTTATCAGTCACATTTTACGTGCTAGTGTTCAGTTATTCATCAAACGAATTAAGACCTAAGGTTTTTTTGTAAAAAGCACTTGCGTCACAGTTCAGAATCCGTAATATACGCATTCGTTGACGGGGACAAGTCCTCAGTTAAACATCTCGGTGAATAGCGCAGTTTGGTAGCGCATCTGGTTTGGGACCAGAGGGTCGGGGGTTCGAATCCCTCTTCACCGACCATATTGAGAAAAAGGCTCTACAGAAATGTAGAGCCTTTTTCGTATTTGGTGATATTTATTTGGAGCCAGAGGGTCGGGGTCTGGAATGCCAGTCCAATCGAATCCCTACTTCACCGACCACTTTTAGAAAGCCTGCTCAATGAGCAGGTTTTCGTCGTTTTTAGCGCTAGTAATTTTAGACTTCAATAGTATCGAGCCAAATGGGTTCACCTGACGCTAGAATATGGCACTTCACCGACACGTATTGAGAGGAAGGCTCTACAGAGATGTAGAGCCTTTTCATTTTTTAGAGCGAGTAAATTTATTACTTGATGTCACACGAGATAGTGCTGATAGGGGTTTCAGACGTTGTGAAGCAAACATAAGCGGTCTTTGGATGGTTTGGACCAACTTTGATGTAACCTGCTTTTAGTTCGTCTTCATCAAACGTGACGGAGTGAGATTTGCTCGAGCTTCCATCAAAGTAAACAGCTTCAAAGCCTTGATTCATCATATGTGCGACGCGATTTCGGGTATGGTTAGTGGAAAAAGTGATGTTCGCACAACGCATCATTGGCTTTTCGGTAATAAGAAACTGGCCACTCTCTTTATCTAATAGCCCGCCTTTTGCTTCCGGGGTTATATCAATAGCTTGAAAATTTTCTACGTTACATGACGGTTTAGCATAAGCAAGCGATGAAGTGAGCATCATACTGCTCACGCATAGGAATAAAGCTTTAAATTTCATATGAGTTATTATGTATCCACATAGGTTAGAGTCGTTTTAGCAGAGGAGTAAACCATTGTCAGTGATCGTGTTAGCGTGATGCCTTGCTATTCGTCATTGATGAGGCCGGCTGTCTTCAAATAAATTTCTAAATATGGCACCTAGCTTGGCGGGTTTTACCGAGTGGTTTTATGTCAAAGCCCCTTTTTTTAAGCAGCTCAATCAGATTATCTTTACCAACTAAATGCAAACTGCCGACAACAACGGTATAGCGACCCGAACGTTGAGGTAGGACACTGCCAGTATCAAGTTTTTTTGCCCAATCTCGATTACGCTCGTATAAGAAAGCCTGATTAAAATCTTCTGTTGCTTGATCGGTTAATGATGCCTCGAACAACATACTACCATCACCGCTCTTCCAGCTTTCTATCAAACACTGAACCAATTCTTCCCCACCGTCATATTCTTCAATTGACGAGAGGAGCATCTCTTTACCGCCTTCTGATTGACCTGCTATTAAATCAATTTGGAATTGCACGGACTCCAGTGGAATGACCGGGATTTGTTTTTTATCAGCGAGTCCTATTAAGTGCATGTCGACCCCTTTATCAGAGACATACCCCAGTTTGTTGACTAAAGCGAGTTGGATGGTTAATGCAGCCGTCCATGGTGGAGAATTCAAAAGTTGAGTTTCTGGCAACCCTAAATCTTGTGCTATCTCGACTAAGTGGCGACGTTGAGCCTTGCCTAAAACATCTTTAGAGAGAATGGTTGTTTGTGGGTAAACCAAGCCTTCAGAATTTCTGACATCTGCTTCGATAATCAACCCAGCGCTTTGGCTTAAGTGCTGAGTAATAGTTTTAGGGAGTGGGTACATCGTTTTATCGCCCACATGCACAGAGCCAATGATCATCAGCTCAGTTTCCCCTTTTTTTGCTAACCAATGTTGCGGTTCTGCATAAGAGGAAAAGGGAGCAAAGGCAACAAGTAGGGATGATATGAGTGTCAAGAGACGAAACATAGAATGGTCCTCAGGTAAGATACCTTTAAACTTTATACGCAAAAATGCTTGAGGTTAAGTGCAATTTCTCTAGTGGGGATATTCGACAAAATCGTCATTTCTAAAAATATTGACGAGTTTTGACGACGAATAAATGAGAGTCACTTCACGAAAGATAAATAGGTAATTCGCTTACTAATGGTTCACAAAATAATTAGGCGTGATCCAAATCTTACAAAATCAGTCGTAACTCATGAATATGAGTGACCTAGATCGCAGCAAACTCGTCAAAACAAGTTATTCGATTTTGACGTAGCTTGTAACTCCATGAAAGTTAAGTTTTTATGGTTTTTGCTGAGTATCATTTTTTGAACT
>NZ_WXWT01000001.1:0-17096 GCF_009904725.1 Vibrio sp. V43_P6S15P86 | reverse complement strand
TTCGATAGCAGCAACAGTTTTCTTCATGTAAGTACGCATCATTGAGCGACGGCTAGCATTGTGCTGACGACGTTTCTCAGCTTGGATAGCGCGCTTCTTAGCAGATTTACTATTTGCCAAGGGTCTAACTCCCAAAAACTTAGTTCTGTGACAATTTAAGGGCGAGGAATATCCCTCATTTGCGCTTAAATGTCAAATGATTTGTGCAAAAACCGATCTAAGCCAAAACAAATTTTGGTAAGAGAGGTTATCGCGGTTAAGATGGCGGGGATTCTAACAGCATTTTTATACCAATGCTAATAATTATCCGCGAAAGGCACACTTATTCCTTACAACCCGCGGATAGATTTTTGACGTCTATTTGCAGCACCTGTCAGAGAAACAGTATAGGGTTAGCTGTCTTATGGTGATATTCCGAGGTTACAGTGAGTAAACGACTACTCAAGTCTGGCATGATCGTCAGTGCTATGACATTTATTTCCCGCGTTCTTGGCCTAGTTCGTGATGTTGTAGTGGCAAATTTAATGGGGGCAGGAGCAAGCGCAGACGTCTTTTTCTTCGCCAATAAAATTCCTAATTTTTTACGACGTTTGTTTGCTGAAGGTGCTTTTTCCCAAGCGTTTGTACCTGTTTTAACGGAAAGCCATGCTCAAGGCGACATGGATAAAACTCGGGAGCTCATTGCTCGTGCAGCGGGCACGTTGGGGGTGATAGTCTCAATTGTTACCATCTTAGGTGTTCTAGGTTCCGGTGTGGTGACTGCACTGTTTGGTTTTGGTTGGTTCCTAGACTGGATGCATGGTGGTCCCGCGGCTGAGAAGTTCGAACTTGCTAGCGTGATGCTCAAGATTACCTTTCCTTATTTATGGTTCATCACTTTTGTTGCCCTATCGGGAGCCATTCTTAATACACTAGGTAAGTTTGCGGTTTCTTCGTTTACTCCCGTCTTCCTCAACGTAATGATCATTTTGGCAGCATGGTTTATCTCGCCGCAGATGTCACAGCCAGAGATTGGTCTTGCCATCGGTGTTTTCCTTGGTGGTTTGGTTCAGTTCTTATTTCAAATCCCTTTCCTTATTAAAGCGGGGGTTATGGTTAAGCCAAAATGGGGCTGGCGCGATCCGGGCGTGGTGAAGATCCGAACCTTAATGATTCCTGCTTTGTTCGGTGTGTCGGTAAGCCAAATCAACTTGTTGTTTGATACTTTTATTGCCAGCTTTCTGCAAACCGGTTCGATCAGTTGGTTGTACTATTCAGATCGCTTGTTGGAATTCCCGTTAGGTCTGTTTGGTATTGCTATTGCAACGGTGATTTTACCAGCATTATCACGCAAACATGTTGACGCACAAAATGAAGGATTCGCACAAACCATGGACTGGGGGGTGCGCATGGTGATCTTACTTGGCCTTCCTGCAATGCTTGGTTTGATGGTACTGGCAAAACCTATGTTGATGGTGTTATTCATGCGAGGTGAGTTTTCGCCACAAGACGTACATCAAGCATCATTGTCACTCTTTGCTTACGCTTCAGGCTTGTTGAACTTTATGCTGATTAAAGTGCTTGCTCCGGGTTATTACTCGCGTCAAGATACTAAAACGCCAGTAAAGTACGGCATCATTGCGATGGTGACCAACATGGTATTTAACGCAATTTTTGCGTACTTTTATGGTTACGTTGGTTTGGCTATCGCGACGGCACTTTCGGCGTTTGTGAATATGGCATTGCTGTATCGTGGTCTACATATCGCAGGGGTATACCAAATCACCAAACGAACCGTCTTCTTTATTATACGTTTGGTTATTGCAAGTGCGGCGATGGTGGCTGCGATCTTATGGCAATTGGAAGACATGTCAGTGTGGCTCGATTGGAGCTTTGCTCACCGCAGCGGTGTACTAGGAATGTTGATCGCTCTAGGAGCCGTGGTTTACCTAGTGGTTCTATTTTTAACTGGTGCACGCTTAAAAGACCTAAAAGCTGGGACAGACTAAGGGTGATTAGTATATAATCCGTCAGTTTCACACAGTGTAAAGTAAAACAGAGGCAGAAAGCAGTATCCAATGGAACTGATTAGAGGCATTCACAATATCAACCCGCGACATCATGGTTGTGTGCTGACTATTGGCAATTTCGATGGTGTCCATAAAGGCCATCAACAAGTATTGCAGCAAGTGTCTGAGCAAGCGGACAGGCTATCCTTGCCTTCTGTTGTGATGACCTTTGAACCTCAGCCGATGGAGCTGTTTGCCAAAGATAAGGCACCTGCACGGTTGACGCGGTTACGCGATAAGTTCGTGCAATTGAGTAAGCTCGATATTGATCGCTTGCTCTGCGTCAATTTCAATCGTCATTTTGCAAGTTTAACCGCGGAAGAGTTTATCCGTGACTTGTTGGTCGAGCGTTTGGGTGTTAAGTTTCTTGTCGTTGGTGATGATTTCTGTTTTGGCAAAGGCCGAACTGGCAACTTTGCAATGCTGCAGGAAGCAGGGGAAAAGTACGGTTTTGATGTCGTGAGTACCCAGAGCTTTTGTTTACAACAATTACGTGTCAGCAGTACGGCTATCCGTCAAGCGCTGGCGCGTGACGATTTGCATTCCGCGCAACAGATGCTGGGAAGAAACTACAGCATCAGCGGTCGTGTTTCTCACGGAAGAAAGCTGGGAAGAACGATAGGTTTTCCTACTGCGAATATTCCTTTGAAACGCTGTGTTTCTCCGGTCTCCGGAGTCTATGTTGTTCAAGCGCTTGGCTTAGGAAATAAGCCAGTTGGTGGTGTTGCTAATATTGGTCAAAGACCGACTGTTAATGGCGTTCGCCAGCAGTTAGAAGTACACTTATTCGACTTTCATGCCAATTTATATGGCAAGCAACTAGAAGTGGAACTTTTGCATAAACTTCGAGATGAGCAAAAGTTTGAGTCGTTTGAAGCACTTAAACAACAAATCGAATTGGATGCTGAAGCAGCAAGGGTGTGGCTGCGTCAGCTTAAGCGTTGAGCGGTTTATTCCACCGTTCAACATAATGTCTAATTTTCGCCCAATATAACGGAATTAAGAATCGATGAGTGAGTATAAAGATACCCTGAACTTACCTGAAACAGGGTTTCCAATGCGCGGCAACCTGGCCAATCGTGAGCCAGAAATGCTTAAGCGTTGGTACAAAGAAGATCTTTACGGTGAAATCCGTAAAGCTAAGAAAGGCAAAAAGTCATTCGTATTGCACGATGGCCCTCCTTACGCAAATGGTGACATTCATATTGGTCACGCACTAAACAAGATTCTTAAAGACATTATTATTAAATCCAAAACACTTTCAGGTTTTGACGCACCTTACATTCCTGGCTGGGACTGCCACGGTCTACCTATTGAATTAATGGTAGAGAAAAAAGTAGGCAAGCCAGGCCAAAAAGTGACGGCAGCAGAATTCCGCGAGAAATGTCGCGAATACGCAGCAGGTCAGGTTGAAGGTCAGAAAGAGAGCTTCAAACGCCTTGGTATCATGGGTGAGTGGGACAAGCCATACCGCACTATGGATTTCGTAACTGAAGCGAACATTATTCGTGCTCTTGGTAAGATCGCAAGTAATGGTCACCTGCTAAAAGGTTTCAAACCTGTTCACTGGTGTACAGACTGTGGTTCTGCTCTTGCTGAAGCGGAAGTAGAATACAAAGATAAAGTATCGCCATCTATCGACGTTCGTTTTAAAGCGGCTGACGAAGCGGCACTGTTGTCTAAGTTTGAGCTGACTGAAGGTCATGAAGGTAAAGGCGATATCTCTATTGTCATCTGGACGACAACTCCTTGGACGCTTCCTGCGAACCGTGCTGTGTGTCTACGTGATGACCTTGAGTATGTACTTATCCAAGTTGAAGGCGAGCAACCTGAACGTATCATCGTTGCAGCTGAACTAGCGAAAGACGTTATGGACCGTGCTGGTATCGAGCACTTCCACAACCTTGGCTTTGCTAAAGGTGCGGAGCTTGAGCTTTCTCAATTCCAACACCCATTCTACGATTTCACTGTACCGGCGATCCTTGGTGATCACGTTACGACTGATTCAGGTACTGGTGTTGTTCACACTGCACCTGGTCACGGTCAAGAAGACTTTGCGGTTGGTAACAAGTACAACCTAGAAGTAGCGAACCCAGTTGGCTCAAACGGTGTTTACCTTCCAGACACTGAGCTATTCGCTGGTCAGCACGTATTTAAAGCGAACGATGCAGTAGTAGAAGTACTGAAAGAAAAAGGTGCTCTGCTACATCACCACGCTTACGAGCACAGTTACCCACATTGTTGGCGTCATAAGACTCCAATCATCTTCCGCGCAACGCCTCAGTGGTTTGTATCAATGGACCAAGCGGGTTTACGTACAAAAGCACTAGAAGCCATCAAAGGTGTTCAGTGGATGCCTGAGTGGGGTCAAAGCCGTATCGAAGGTATGATCGAAGGTCGCCCTGAGTGGTGTATCTCTCGTCAGCGTACTTGGGGTGTGCCAATCGCTCTGTTTGTTCATAAAGAAACATCAGAACTTCATCCAAACACACTAGAGCTGATTGAAAAAGTCGCGAAGTTGGTTGAAGAGAAAGGTATCCAAGCATGGTGGGATGTCGATGCAGCTGAACTACTAGGTGCTGACGCTGACCAATACGAAAAAGTACTCGATACGCTAGACGTGTGGTTCGATTCAGGTGTGACTCACTTCTCTGTTGTTGATGCTCGTGAAGAGTACAACGGCAACAGTGCAGACCTATACCTAGAAGGTTCTGACCAACACCGAGGTTGGTTCCAGTCTTCTCTAATTTCATCTATTGCGATGAAAGACGAAGCGCCTTACAAACAAGTACTGACACACGGTTTCGTGGTTGATGGTCAGGGTCGTAAGATGTCTAAATCTATCGGTAACGTGGTTGCGCCAAAAGACGTAACCAACAAGCTAGGTGCTGACATTCTTCGTCTATGGGTTGCTTCTACAGACTACACTGGTGAAGTTGCGGTTTCTGATGAAATCCTAAAACGCAGCGCAGATGCGTACCGTCGTATCCGGAACACAGCGCGTTTCTTCCTTGCTAACCTAAGCGGCTTCAACCCTGAAACAGACATCGTTCCTGTTGAAGAGATGGTTGCGCTAGATCGCTGGGCAGTTGGTCGTGCGCTAGCAGCACAAGAAGAGATTGTTAAAGCATACGAAGAGTACAACACACACGGTGTGACTCAGCGTCTAATGCAATTCTGTTCGATCGAAATGGGCTCTTTCTACCTAGACGTAATTAAAGACCGTCAGTACACGGCAAAACGTGGCGGCAACGCTCAACGTAGCTGTCAGACTGCACTTTACTACATCGTAGAAGCGCTAGTTCGTTGGATGGCTCCTATCATGTCGTTCACTGCAGATGAAATCTGGAACGAAATGCCAGGCGAGCGCGACAAGTTCGTATTCACTGGTGAGTGGTTCGACGGTCTATTCGGCCTTGCTGAAGGTGAAGAGCTGAACAATGAATTCTGGGCTGAGATCCAAGCGGTTCGTGGTGCAGTAAACAAGCTTCTAGAAGATGCGCGTAAAGAGAAAACCATTGGTGGTGCACTACAAGCTGAAGTGACTCTATTTGCTGATGACGCACTAGCGGCGAAGATCAACAAGCTTGAAGATGAACTGCGCTTTGTTCTACTAACATCTGCTGCGAAAGTTAAGCCTCTAGGTGAGAAGACGGATGCAGCACAAGCGACAGATATCGAAGGCTTGTTTGTTGAAGTAGCAGCAGCTGAAGGCGAGAAGTGTGACCGTTGTTGGCACCACACGCCAGACGTAGGCACAATCGAAGGTCACGAGAAGATCTGTGGTCGTTGTGTGTCTAACGTAGAAGGCGAAGGTGAAGTACGTAAATTCGCGTAATTGCCTAGAACGACTGAACTTTTTTTAAAATTAACAGCCCCAGTATTTACTGGGGCTGTTTGTAGGTAAAGTAATGAGTGAAAAAGCACTGTCTTTAAAGCAATCTGGTATTCGCTGGTTATGGTTAGCGGTGGTTATCTTTTTAGCTGATATTGGCATTAAGTATGTTGTAATGAACAACATGGGATATGGCTGGGCAAACCGCATAGAAATTTTGCCATTCTTTAATCTTTTGTACGTGCATAACTATGGTGCTGCTTTTAGCTTTTTGAGTGATCAAGCGGGCTGGCAACGTTGGTTATTTACAGGTATTGCTTTTATCGTTACAGGTCTTTTGACTTACTGGATGAGCAAACTACCAGCGAAAGAGAAATGGAATAATATTGCTTATGCCATGATTATTGGTGGCGCAGTAGGCAACGTATTCGACCGAGTAATACATGGGTTTGTCGTGGATTATTTGGACTTTTTCTGGGGTAATTATCACTGGCCAGCGTTCAACCTTGCAGACATGGCGATCTGTATTGGTGCCGCGATGATTATTCTTGACGGCTTTCGAAAGAAAGACGAGGCGAAAGCCTAAGTAGTGGCAGTGTATATTGTGAAAAGTTGAATAACCCTAAGCGTCGCCCGTTGATTCGAGCGACGCTTTTTATTATGTTGGAGCGCCAATCAGCATATCAATGTATAAAAAGACCAAGCTGACAGCGTAATAACCCAAGAACAAGGAAGCAGTATCGTGACAACAATAACCAATGCATCTGTAGTAACCCTTCACTTTACGATTAAAATGAAAGACGGATCGGTTGCGGATAGTACTCATAACATGGGTAAACCAGCGAAATTTGTTATGGGTGATGGCAGCTTGAGTGAAAATTTTGAGCAGTGCTTGATAGGCCTCGAAACAGGCGCACAAAAAGCGATTGAGCTAAAAGCAGAAGACGCGTTTGGCATGCCAAACCCAGACCATGTACACCATATGGATCGCACTAAATTTGTAGGTGATGCAGAAGTGGAAGTTGGTACAATCATGGCCTTCAGTGGCCCTGATGGCATGGAAATCCCGGGCATTATTACAGAGATTGCAGGCGATTCAGTCACTGTGGACTTCAACCATCCTCTAGCGGGACAAGACGTGACTTTCGAAGTTGAAATTTTGTCAGTAGAATAGCGAACCCAATAAAGATAATTTCCATGAGCAATGAAATGAAAATCCTATTAGCTAACCCACGCGGCTTTTGTGCTGGTGTAGACCGTGCGATTAGCATCGTAGAGCGTGCGCTAGAGATGTATCAGCCACCGATTTATGTTCGTCATGAGGTGGTGCATAACCGTTTTGTGGTTGAAGGGCTAAAACAACGTGGCGCTGTCTTCGTTGAAGAGCTGCATGAAGTGCCAGACAACAACATTGTGATTTTTTCTGCTCATGGTGTATCGCAGGCGGTTCGTCAGGAAGCCAAGCAGCGAGATTTGACGGTATTTGACGCGACGTGCCCGTTGGTAACCAAAGTGCATATGGAAGTAGCGCGAGCAAGCCGCCGCAATATGGAAGTGGTTCTGATTGGTCACGCAGGTCACCCTGAAGTGGAAGGCACAATGGGGCAGTACGCGAGTGAAACCGGTGGTATGTACTTGGTTGAAACCCCGGCCGATGTTGAGAAACTGAAGTCGATTGTGAAAGATCCATCTGATCTTCATTACGTAAGCCAAACGACACTTTCTGTAGATGAAACTGCCGATGTTATCGAAGAGCTACGCCGCGTCTTCCCAGATATCCAAGGACCACGTAAAGACGATATCTGTTACGCGACACAAAACCGCCAAGATGCCGTACGTGAATTAGCGGGTGACGTAGATGTGATGGTTGTGGTGGGTTCGAAAAACTCATCAAACTCTACACGTCTTAAAGAGCTAGCTGAAAAGCTAGGGACACCTGGCTACTTAACCGACTGTCCGGAAGATATCAAACCTGAGTGGTTCGAAGGCAAAACAAAGGTCGGCGTGACTGCGGGAGCATCTGCGCCGGAAGAGCTCGTTAATCAGATTCTAGAGCGAATCAAAGAACTCGTTGGTGCCGAAGCGGTTGATGAAGTACTTGGCCGTGAAGAGAATATGTTCTTTGAAGTACCTAAAGAACTGCAAATCAAGCAAGTGGATTAGTCTCCATTTATCGAATATTCAAAAGGCGACCTGTGGGTCGCCTTTTTTACATCTCTCTTAACTCATTTAGGTAATCACGAATTTGGTCTTTTCCTAAACCATCGATAATCATATCAGACATCTTCGTGATTCTTCGCTCAAGCGATTGAGCAACCTTTTCGCAATGTGAGTACATGTCTTCATCAGAACCATCGGTCGGAAAAGCATCAACTTGCCAGTTTACTCGAACACCCCCCGCAAGCCATTGAGGAGCTGCCTCTTGATGTAAAGAGTCACAGAGAATAATCACGATGTCAGGAAGAAACTGAGTTCGCTCTTCCCATGAATGGGTGTGGATATGTGGAATGGGAAGTTGGTGGTCATCTAAATATTTTTGCACCACCGGGTGAACTGTGCCTGTGGGATGAGAGCCGCCGCTGGCGACACTAAACTCTGCTGGCAGGATATGGGTTGCGATCGACTCATCGAGCACACTTCGTCCAGCATTGTGCTTACATATGAACAAAACTTTATACATCATCGCCTCGTCTTTTCGGAGCGTCTTATTTATACGCTAGCGGAAACTCAGCGGTGATGTGTGAACTTTTTGTGTTAGTGGCTAATGCCCAGCATCTCTTTGAGCACTTTAAGGTAGCGGCGGCTTACTGGTATCTCAAAGCCAGTTTTGGTGATGATTTCTGCTAATCCGTTTTCGAGTAATTTGATTTCGCTGATGGCCTTAATACTGACTAAGTATTGGCGATGACAGCGTACCAGTGGGGTTTTCTCTTCTAGCGTTTTTAATGTTAGTTGAGTGCTCGCGGCTTGGCTGGTGGAGCGTACATGCACGCCGCTGATGTCACTGTATGCACATTCTACCGTGTCGGTGGCCATGATAACGATACGGTTGTGCCCGATGCACGGAATCTGATCTAAAGTATCGGGCGTAATAGCAGACAGCTGTTGAGTTAGAGCGGATTGACTAATGACTTTATTTAGCCGTTTGACCGTTTTGGTTAAACGGCATGGGTCGACAGGTTTGAGCAAGTAATCAAAGGCGTTGTCTTCAAATGCTTGAATTGCATACTGGTCGTAAGCAGTGACAAAAACCACATAAGGCATGGTTTCTGGATCAAGCATTCCAAGTAGTTCAATCCCAGTGACTTGAGGCATTTGGATATCGAGAAACACCACATCAGGTTTGAGCTCATTGATTTTTTTTAGACCAAGGATCGCGTTTGAGGCATTGCCCACTACTTCAACTTGGCCTGTTTCATCCAATAACTCTGTCAGCTCTTCACGAGCAAACTGTTCATCATCAATGACGAGTGCGGTTAACATCCAACATTACCTTTATTGCTTCAGCGTGCTTTTATGATTTTGGGGGAATGATAAAGCTCATTTTAGTAAATTGATGTGGCTCGCACGTAATTTTTAGCGATGCATCACTCCCAAATTGATTAGTGAGACGTTTGTCGACAATTTCTAAACCTAGCCCGGAGTGGTTTTCTTTTGGCGGTTCAAAACTGCCTGCGTTGTCTTCGACGGTAATCAAGTGACCTTGTGGGTGTGCTTCGCTGTATATATGAACTTTACCACCTTCAAGCATGTTTGAAATGCCGTGCTTAATGGCATTCTCAACCAAAGGCTGGAGTGTAAAGCTTGGCAATTTGATGTCCAGCAATTCAGGCTGAATATCGATTTCAACCTCTAAGCGGTCCGTAAAGCGGGCTTTCTCGATGCTCAAGTAAGAGGTCACATGTGCTAGCTCTTCTTTTAGCGTCACGGTATTAATGTTTTGCTTTAAATTGCTACGGAAAAAGTGCGATAAATTTTGGATTAACTCACGTGCTTTATCAGGATCACGACGAGTAATCGCACTAATGGTATTGAGTGCATTAAACAAAAAATGTGGATTCACCTGAGCGTGAAGCAGTTTGATTTCTGCTTGAGCGAGTAAGGCTTGTTGTTGTTGGTAGTCGCCATACAAGATTTGGCTAGAGAGAAGCTGAGCTATCCCTTCCGCCATTGACATGTTGGCCGTAGAGAACAATTTACGCTTCGGTTCATACAGCTTTATGGTACCAATGACCTCTTTTCCCGCACGCAGTGGGATGATCAGCGCGGAGCCAAGTTTGCAGTCTTTTGCGATGGAACATTGGTATGGACGTTCTGCGCCATCAAGATAAATGATGTCGTTTTTCTCCATGGAGTCTAATGTGCTTTGCGATGAAATCGGCGTGTTCGGTTTATGGTGATCATCGCCAATGCCCACAAACGCTAAGATTTTTTCTTGGTCGGTAATCGCGACAGCGCCCACTTTTGTTTCTTCGTAAATAATACGTGCGATTTTCTCAGCGTTTTCGGTGTTGAAGCCGTTGCTTAGAATTCCCACTGAGCGATCAGCAATGGTGAGTGCTCGACGCGAAAACGTCGCAGAAAACTTTTCAAAGATCGCTTTTCTGTCTTGCAGGATACTCATGAACAACGCCGCACCAAATGAGTTCGCGATGATCATCGGTGCTGCAATGGCAGACACCAGCTCATAGGCTTGATCAAAGGGTTTAGCGACGGCGAGCAGCAAAATCATTTGCACCACTTCTGCAACAAACGTGACGCTGAATACGACGCTTGGATTAAACAGCAATGCGCCTTTATTTCGCTTGATAAGGTAAACGTGGAGCAAGCCACCAATTACACCCTCGGCAGTGGTTGAAATTGCACAGGCGAGGTCAGTAAAGCCACCAAGAGAGTATCGATGGATGCCACCAGTAAATCCGACGGCGAAACCCACCACTGGGCCACCAAACAGCCCGCCCATGACCGCGCCGATCGCACGAGTATTGGCAATAGCGTCGTTGATATGCAGACCGAAATAGGTGCCGAGAATACAAAAGCCAGAGAAAAGTACGTAACAAATTAGGCGGTGGCTTAAGCGCGAAGAAATACTCAGCAAAGGTAAGATGATTGGCGTTTTACTTAGCATGTAAGCCAAAACTAAGTAAACACACATCTGTTGTAAAAGGGAAATGACCAGTTCCATAGTGAACCTAACCTAGAATCAATGTTGTTATTGTATACCTAAGTCACCTCAAGATACTTGGCTCAGATAAATAAAGACACCTAAATACATGGCGCTGTGCTCCGAGTTATGAATCTTAAAGTGACTTGGGTATAAAACAAAAAGAGCCTGCAATTGGCAGGCTCTTATCTTAGTCACTCGGATGCGACGAGTATTACGCTGTTTCTGATACGGCTTGTGGTTTCTCTTCGTCAGCCAGTTCAGTTTCACCTTTACCCTTAGAGGTTTTGATAACGTAACCAGTCACTGCTAGGGCAAACACAATACCGACGATAGTTGATAGTTGCATTGGCAGGCCAAAACCTAGCGAGCTGTTGTTTAAGATGAACGTGACACATACCGTGGTCATGAAGATAGCAGGGATAGTGGTAATCCAGTGCAGCTTGTTGTGACGTAGTAGGTAAGCGGACGCAGTCCAAAGCATCATTACTGCTGTTGTTTGGTTAGCAAAACCGAAGTAGCGCCAGATAATGCCGAAGTCTACTTGAGTTAAGATACCGCCGATAACGAACAGTGGAAGTGCCATCAGTAGGCGGTTACGTAGCGTCTTTTGTTCCATGTTGAAGTATTCAGCAAGGATCAGACGGCTTGAACGGAATGCTGTATCGCCAGACGTAATTGGTAGGATAACCACACCTAGGAACGCAAGGATACCACCGAACACACCAAGCAGACCAAATGATGCGCTGTATACCACGTTACCAGGGCCACCGTTTTTCACAGCTTCTGATAGTGCGTCTAGAGAGCCGAAGAAAGACAGAGCGATAGCACACCAGATTAGCGCGATAACACCTTCACCAATCATTGCTCCGTAGAAGACGAAACGACCATTTTTCTCGTTTTCCATACAACGCGCCATCAGTGGAGACTGAGTCGCGTGGAAGCCAGAGATCGCGCCACATGCGATAGTGATGAACAGTGCTGGCCATAGTGGCATATCATTTGGGTTAAGGTTCGAGAACATGTCTGAAACTTGGAAGTCACCCATTACTGTGTGTTCGCTAGAAAACGCAACGGCTGTCATTAGACCAACAGACATAAAGATAAGTAGAGCGCCAAACAGTGGGTAGAAGCGGCCGATGATTTTATCGACAGGAACAATCGTCGCAATGATGTAGTAAGCGAAGATAGCGATAACCATTGTAGTCATGCTTACGCTCAAGCTTGTTTGATCATTGATGAGGTTAGTAATCATGCCTGCAGGAGCAGAAACGAACACTACGCCAACAAGAAGCAGTAGGACAATGGCAAAAATATTCATAAAGTGTTTTGCGCCATTACCTAGGTAGCGACCCGTGATAGTAGGTACAGATGCGCCGCCGTTACGCACTGAAAGCATGCCAGAGAAGTAATCGTGTACTGCGCCAGCAAAAATACAACCGACAACAATCCAAAGCATTGCCGCTGGACCGTATAGTGCACCCATGATTGGGCCGAAAATTGGACCAACACCAGCGATGTTAAGTAGCTGAACTAGATAAACTTTCTTTGTTGACATTGGAACGAAGTCAACACCGTCCGATTTGGTGTGAGCAGGCGTTTGGCGTTTTTCATTGATGCCGAAAATCTTCTCGACGAAAGCGCCGTAGATGAAGTATCCGCCGATTAGGGCTGCGACACAGGTTAGAAACCACATCATAGCAATTGTCCTTGGTCTTAGTTGGGTAGGGTAATTTTTTAATCTCAGGATGCATGTTATGCGTCACTTGTGTTAAATGCATTCGGTTAGTAGATGAGTGGTCGAATAGAGCACTGAGTGGTCGATATGCTGCTTGAGCGGTTTTTAAAAATGGCGAAAGGTTGATGACAGTCTTGAGCGGCTGATTTGAGTCATCAGTGGTTAAATCTGCAAGCTCAGCGGCAAGCGCCAATAATTAGTGGTAAGCTTATTTTTGAAAACAATTACTTAAGGAAGAAGCATGAAAAAGGTAACGGTAGGTCTGGCACTGGCTTTACTTGCAGGATGCACAGCAACGACAGCAGATCTTGCCAAGTCAGGAGATTGGCATCAGATCGGATATCAAGATGGTGTAGCCGGACATACATCACGCACGATGAGCGAGCTGCGTGAGTTGGGTAGCGTTAAGCAAAGTGATTACGACCAAGGTTATTTAGAGGGGCTACGTGAATACTGCAACCCTGCTTTTGCGTATCAAATGGGGCTATCTGGTCAGTATTATGAAGGGGTTTGTGAAGGTACTGAGCAAGCGCAAAAATTCCGCATGGAATGGCAACGTGGTTGGAATGAATACAGCAACTAGATCTGTTTCATAATCAAGACTGTGGTTTTGCTTGTTGATCTTCTGACATTTGAATTTTATTGCTTTGCTGTACTTATGACTTGAGATTCAATCAGAAGTGAAATGAAAACATGAAGAAGTATTTTTTGGTCGCATTAGCATTGTTGCCCTTAACGGTCGGTGCGACCAACGTGTTGAAAGAGTCGATTAAGATGAAGCGTAAATACGATCACGATAAGCATCGTATTACCAATACCATCAACAATACCAAGCGTAATATTAAAGAAGTCACTGACGGTACTTATGTCGAGAACCAAGTGAAGCGAGAAGTAAACCAAACCACTCGCAAGTACACCAATAAAGTAGAGAACGTTAAGAACATAACGAATCCTGATCACATCAAACGTAAAGCAAATGACAAGCTTAACCAAGAGTTTGATGAATGGTTGTATGAAGACTAAATCTTGATATCTAAAACAAAAAAGGAGACCACGAGGTCTCCTTTGTGTTTGTCTTCTATCGATAGATTTGAGCTGGTGGACTCAAGATTTATTTCGGCTGGTGGTTTTCCACTGCTTTGCGTAAGAAGCCGTCTTGGTGGTGCAGGTGAGCACGAGCAGATTCAATATCAAGATCGGTCAGGATCATTAAGATCGCCAGCTTCACCTCATAATCCGTCTGCTTAAGTACTTCGGTTGCTTGTTCTTTGCTGCAATCGGTCGCTTGCATCACAATTCGTGCCGCGCGTGCAACGAGCTTGTTGTTGGTTGCTTTCACATCAACCATCAGGTTTTGGTAGCTCTTACCCAAACGGATCATGCTTGCGGTTGTTAGCATGTTTAGCACCAGTTTCTGCGCGGTACCTGATTTCAAACGTGTTGAGCCAGTCAATGCTTCAGGGCCTACAACAGGGCTAATCGCAATATCGGCAATATCGGCAATCGGAGAGTCAGGGTTACAAGATAGTGCTACAGTGGTGGCACCAAGTTCGTTCGCATACTCTAAGCCACCAATCACGTACGGTGTTCGTCCACTTGCCGCAATACCAACGACGACATCGCGTTGTGTTAGCGCATTCTCTTTAAGATCTTGCTCGCCTAGTGCAGGATCGTCCTCTGCCCCTTCTTTTGCACGGAACATTGCCTCTTTTCCACCCGCAATAATACCAACGACCATCTCAGGATCCGTGCCAAAAGTCGGCGGGCATTCTGAAGCGTCCAAAACGCCAAGTCGACCACTGGTACCTGCACCGATGTAAAACAACCGACCTCCGACCTTAAATGCTTCCGTGATCTTATCAACGGCTTGAGCGATCTCTGGTAGCACTTTCTCGACCGCAATTGGGACGAGTTTATCTTGTTGGTTTAAACGCTGCACAATATCGAATGAAGGAAGAAGATCGATATCCATTGTTTCAGGATTTCGACCTTCAGAGACGAGGTGAGAAAGAGCCGCAATAAGCGCGTCATTTGTCATAGTAATTTAAGCCTTCGTGATTAATTTTTTGAGTAGAGTACGCCAAGTGAAGCGAGACGACTTGCCCCTGTGACTTCCGGTAAATTGCTAGGGAGGCTATGAATATAGCGCTGTGCGAGCCAAGCAAATGCCATGGCTTCCATGTAGTCACCATCAACACCTTTTTCTGCCGTTGTCGCAACGTGCCATTGTGGCAATAACTTAGTCAATCGCTGCATTAAAAGTGGGTTTCTTGCTCCACCGCCACAGACCAATAGTTGAGGCGTGATGCCATGAGAAAACTTGTCGACTTCGTTGGCAATGGTAATCGCAGAATATTCGCAGAGTGTACGCTGTACGTCTTCGGTTGGTAAATTGTAATGAGCCAGTTGCTGATGCAGCCAGTCAATATTGAACAGTTCTCGCCCGGTACTTTTAGGTGCTGGCATGGCGAGGTAAGCTTCTTTAAGTAATTGAGTCAACAAAGTAGCGTTTACCGTTCCTTTCAGTGCAAATTGTGCATCTTTGTCGAAGCTTTGCCCAGTGTGCAGCGCACACCACGCGTCCATCAACATGTTGCCCGGACCAGTGTCATAGCCAATGACTGGTTGCTCGGGATGTAGTACAGAGATGTTGGCAATGCCACCGATGTTCAGCACGACGGTGGTGGAATCTTGCATGGCAAAGATACTTTTATGAAAAGCGGGAACCAGCGGTGCACCTTGACCACCTAGCGCCATATCTTTACGTCTAAAATCTGCAACCGTATCAATCCCTGTTTTCACTGCGATGATGTTGGCATCACCCAACTGAGTGGTAAAGGGTAACTCTCCAGTAGGTTGGTGGAATACCGTTTGACCGTGATTACCAATCGCACGAATTTGTTCCGCGACGTAGCCAGACTTCTTGAGCAGTTGTAAAACGGCGTCAGCGAAGAGGTGGCCAAGTTGGTGATCCAATTCACCTATGGCTTTTAAATTTGTGGCTTGACCGGTACAAACAGATAACAGCATTTCTTTCAGTGCTGTGGGCATTGGGTAATCGTCGTGCGCAACCAGACGAACGTGCTCATCACTTATTTCAACCAGAGCGGTATCAACGCCGTCCATACTCGTTCCAGACATCACACCAATGTACAGTTCGTTAAATTTCATAGCCGATCTCGTCAATTCTTCATTCACTTATTGTAAAGCAAATCTGAAGCGAATAACCTCATCGAATACGAGATATTTAGCCGATTTTGAGGAGAAAACATGGGACCGTTATGGGTTGACGTCGCGGGTTATGAACTGACCGCTGAAGACAAAGAAATTCTGGAACATCCTACGGTTGGTGGCTTAATTCTATTTGCTCGCAACTATCATGATAGTGAACAGCTTCAAGCACTTACTCAATCAATCCGCAAGGCAGCCAAGCGCCCGATTTTGATCGGTGTGGATCAAGAAGGGGGGCGAGTACAACGCTTCCGTGAAGGTTTCTCGTTGATCCCTGCAGCCGAAGAATACGCCAAACATCAAAATGGTGAAGAGTTAGCACGTATGGGTGGTTGGCTAATGGCAGCGGAGTTGATAGCACACGACATTGATTTAAGCTTTGCACCCGTGCTCGATAAAGGTCATCAATGTAAAGCGATCGGTAACCGAGCATTTGGCGAAGATGCCGATACCATTCTTCGATTTAGCACCGCTTACATGCAGGGTATGAAGAGCGTTGGAATGGCAACAACAGGCAAACACTTCCCGGGTCACGGTGGTGTGATTGCAGACTCACATCTAGAAACACCATACGACGAGCGCAGTGATATTTTTGAACAAGATATGGCGATCTTCAAAGCGCAAATTGATGCCGGTATTTTAGATGCCATGATGCCTGCTCACGTGATTTTTCCGAACTACGACTCTCAGCCAGCGAGTGGTTCAGAATACTGGTTGAAACAAGTTTTGCGACAGCAACTCGGTTTTAAAGGCTTGGTTTTCTCCGATGATCTGACGATGGAAGGCGCTGCAATCATGGGTAGTCCTGCCGAGCGTGGGGCTCAAGCCTTGAAAGCCGGTTGCGATATGCTATTGATGTGTAATAAGCGTGAAGCACACATTGAGGTGTTGGATAACTTGCCAGTATCAACAGTGCCACTGGCGGATGCGTTACTGAAAAAACAGTCGTTTTCTCTAAGCGATCTCAAGTTATCTCAAGAGTGGAAAGCGGCGAGTGAAGCGATGAAACGCTTGACCAGCTAAACCTCTTGTAAAAGATTCAAAACACCGATTAGAAGCCAAAGTTAATTATACTTTGGC
>NZ_WXWT01000115.1:17191-22457 GCF_009904725.1 Vibrio sp. V43_P6S15P86 | reverse complement strand
GTAATAGACAAATTAACGAAGGCTTTCGGTTCAAACAAAGTCGTAGACGAGGCCAATACTCAGTTTGAAAAGGGCAAGGTAACATCGATTATCGGTCCAAATGGCGCGGGAAAGAGCACGCTGTTATCTATGGCCTCGCGCTTAACGGAGCGAGATGGCGGTAGTGTTATCATTGATTGCAAGGAAATCGCGGAATGGGACACAAAAGAGCTAGCGAAAAAACTGGCAGTACTTCGCCAAGCTAACTCGATTACAATGCGGTTTACCGTAAAAGAGTTAGTCTCTTTTGGTCGTTTCCCATACTCTAAAGGAAATCTGACTAAAGAAGATCGTGAGGTCATAGAACAAGCGATCGACTACTTAGATTTGCAAGATATTCAAGACAAATACTTAGATGAATTAAGTGGTGGTCAGCGACAGCTTGCATTTATTGCTATGGTGATTGCACAAGATACAGATTATGTCTTTCTTGATGAACCTCTTAATAACTTAGATATCAAACACTCTCTCCAGATCATGAAAGTTGTGCAGCAGTTAGCCCATGACATGAATAAAGCCATGGTGGTGGTGATTCATGATATTAATTTCGCGGCGTGTTACTCAGATGTCATATTGGCGCTTAAGAAAGGCAAGGTTGTGGCGAGTGGTGCGGTTGAAGATGTTATTCAAGCGTCTACGCTAGAAGACATCTATGAAACGCCATTTAACATCATAGAGTTAAATGGTAAGCGCATGTGTACTTATCATTAAGTGAGCTAGTTCGTTTTTAACGAGATCAAAAGATAGGCGGGCTTACTTGGTGAGCTCGTCTATGATTGGGCATCGGCTCTCTGCATCTCCAGGACAAGAAGAAACCCAACCTTCAAGTTGTGTTTTGATCTCCATGAGGTGTGCAATTTTTTCTTCAACCTCTCTCAGTTTGTCCATGGTTCTTGCTTTTACTTCGCTACTTTTGCGGTTGGGGTTATGAGCAAGTTGTACGAACTCTTTGCATTCTTGCAATGAAAAGCCTGCGCTTTTTGCGCGTGATACCAAGTTAAGCTCTTGAATATGATTATCTGAATATTCGCGATAGCCAGAGTCGCTACGCGCTGGTGGAGATATGATCCCTTTGTCTTCATATAATCGAATCGACTTAGATGAAAGCCCTGTGAGCTTCGCGACAGCACCAATATTCATGTTTAACCTCCATAACGTTTAAGGCGAGTATATACCGATGTTGTGGATAAGACACTCCTAAATAACAGTCAGTTACCTAGAGTCCCCTTACTCTTTAATCACTTCATGTGGTGGCACACCAAATGCCTTTTTGAAGGCATAAGTGAAGTTAGAAGGGTGGTGGTATCCGGCTTCATAGGCGGCTTCTGTTATCGTCACTAGGCCACGTTCCAAATGTTGCCTAGCAATCTCAAGACGTCGAAAACGAATGTAGCCGTTTATGGTCATATTAAGTGATTGTTTAAATCGGCGCTGCAGGTTTGAAACACTCATTGAGAATTGGCTTGCCAACTTTTCCAAGCGTAGTTCTTGCTCAAGGTGAGTTTCTATATAGCTAACAATATCCTCTATTCGACCATCTGTGTGCCGTTCAAGGTTATTTTTATTAGCACTGAAGTTCTTGGGGATTTGCTCAGTCGCTTGATGCAAAATTTGATAGATCAAGCTTTCAACTTCCAACTTATCTTGGAATTCTTGTGGTGATTCTCGGCTTGTCAGCGTTTCAGCTAGTTCGCATAACGCCTGATTAAGCTCTAGAGGATGAAACGCCTGATGAGAGTTAAAAAAGGCTCGATGACTACAATTTTGCTCAAGGCGGGCCTCTAGCCATTGGGGCTTAACCAATATGTTGATCTTATTAATGTGGTTATCTTTGAGCAGTGAACGACGAAAATTTGCAGGTTTGAGTAGGTTCACCACGACACCTTTAGGGCCGTCGCTCGCGTCTAAATCAAATTGCAAATCGTCGTAGCCAAACGAGAGTCTACCTTCTAAAAGAATAGTGACCAGCAGTGAGGCGTGTGCAGTAGAAACAATATTCGAATCAATAAGTTCTAGACAACGCCCGCCATGAACAAAAATTTGATCATTGTACTGATATGATAGGAACTTACCTTCGGCCAGTTGAGTTTGACAAGGTTGGCCTTGCGTGACAATCCATTGTTTCTCTGTCGCCTCTAGTCTTTGGGTTAAAGCTATCTTGGCAATTTTAGTTCGTTTTGTTGTGACTTCCTGCATTTGACACTTCCTCATAACACTTGTGCGATTTCGCATAACCAAATCGCCTTTGTATTTATAAAACTCATGCTTATTATACCTGAGAATTATTATCATTAATATTTAGGAATGAAGTTATGGAAAGCCCTGCTTGTTCACCTATCAAGCTTTCAAGCCTTTGCCTTGCAGTGGGAATGGCGCTATCAACCCCTGTTTTAGCTCAAGATACTGAGTCACATTTTGAAGAGGTCGTTGTATGGGGAACGAAAGTTTCCAGCAACACTGAGTCGATGTTTGCGGACGACATGTCACTGAAGCAAGCCGATCATATGTCTGATTTACTGCGCGATATTCCCGGTGTGGATGTTGGTGGAACACACTCTGTGAATCAACGTATTACGATTCGTGGTTTGAGCGAAACCGATTTGGACATTCGTCTTGACGGTGCTTCTCAGCATGCGAGCATGTTCCATCATATTGGTAACCTGACGCTGAACCCTGACATTCTCAAATCTGCGGACATTCAGGTAGGTAATAACTCTGTGACTCAAAACGGGTTAGGCGGTTCGGTCTACTTTGAAACGAAAGACGCTCGTGACTTACTTCGTTACGATGAAAAGTTTGGTGCGCGTGTTTATGGCGGCTATGCATCCAACGACAACCAACAAGGTTCGTTGACACTGTACGGACTTTTGTCCGAAAACATTGATGTGATGGTCTATGGCCATTACGTTACGCGTGATGATTTTGAAGATGGTGATGGCAATAAAACCTATGGTGCTGCAGGTGATGTTTACAACATTCTGGCTAAGCTGGGGTATGAACTAAATGACATCCATCGTTTTGAGCTCTCTTATGACATGTACCGAGACAGCGGTGATTACAGTCCGCGTCCTGATATGTCTGGTAGTGCAAATAATAGCCTGTCGAGCAAGTTACTTATCCCTACGGATTATGACCGCGATACCGTTACCTTGAGTTACGAGCTGCGAGGCGAACAACATCAAGGAAACGTCACGCTTTATAATACCGAGACAGAAATTAAACGGGATGAGAGCGTTATGGCTCCTCGCTGGCCTTCGAACCGTTTATCGAAGAACACCGCTAAAAACCAAAACTTTGGTTTGAATGGTAAGTTCCAGTCGGATGTTATGTTAGGTGAGTTTGATAATCGAATCACCTATGGTTTCGACTACATGGATAAGACATCTTCAAGTTACTACGGTAGTCGTAAGTTCATGGATGAATCGGCCATTTCAACCGCATTGTTTGTAGAAGACCAGTTCTTCTTCTCTGATGCTTTCTTTGTTACCGCAGGTATGCGTTTTGATGATTACAAACGTGAAGCTGAAACGGGGACGAGTAACTATGATGATGTGACCTGGGCCCTAGCAGCAGAATGGGCAGTCACTCAGGATTGGACGTTGTTTGCGAGCGCACGCTCTCTATTCAAAGGCCCTGAGCTGATGGAAACCTTTATTGCTTACCAAGACGTTGCATTTTTAGAGGATGGACTAAAGCCAGAAACGGGGTTGAACACACAGGGTGGTGTCCGTTTTGATAAAACCTTTGATAAGCATTTCTTTGGAGCGAATATTACGGCATTCCAAACGGAAATTGATGATTACATTGCAGACCAGTACCAAAACGCGACTCAAACTTACCTGATTTACAACTTAGGTGATGTTGAGATTAAAGGCTTTGAGGCAAGTGCTTCTTATGGCTACGACAAGTTTAGCAGCAAACTTTCTTACTCTAAGTCGGACACCAAAAACAAGAATACTGGTGGCCCTGTTGCTGGGGGTAATGGGCGTAGCATTGATATGGGTGATAGTATTGCTCTAACTTTGGATTACCAGTCAGACGCTTTAGAAACGATCTTCGGGTGGAACTCAATGTTTGTTCTAGAAGAAGACAACGTCTTTGATGGTCAGCCAAAGAAAGCAAGTTATGATGTACATAATCTATATGCTCAATGGGTGCCGTCTGATATTGATGGACTGTCGGTGACCTTTGGTATTGATAATGTATTTGACGAGTTGTACAGCTCTCATGCGTCTCGTTCGGGTACTGCACGTGGCTTCACGCTTGATGACTACGAGCCGGGTCGCAACTTCAAACTTTCTTCTGCTTATCAATTCTAATAGGGCTCCCGAGAGGGGGCGCTTCAAAACACGAGTAAATTCATGATTAAAGAAAGCACCCGAATAGATAGCGAACACGCTGACAAATACTTAGTGACACTTTGTCGGCATTTTGGACGAAAGGCTCCTGCTACTTGGAATGAAAACAGCGGTTTGGTGACATTTCCGACGGGAAAAGCGGAGTTTGCTCTTTGCGAGTCTAGCTTGACCATTATTTGTGAGGCGGATTCCGAAGAGAAACTGGGCAAAGTGAAGGCGATAATCTCATCACATGTAGACATGTTCTCTCGTCGAGAAACATTAACACTTAACTGGGTTCGCTAGAGCTATTGATGAATGTGCAGAAAGTGAGAGCGCATTAAAAGCAAAAAGCCCGCGATCTTATCATTCGCGGGCTTTTATTGTTCGAATGCTATTGCTTTTTAGGCTCTAGATTCTAGGCTTTTTTTTTCCTGTTGCATTTTTGCTAGGAAGTAGATATTAACGCAAGCAATAAAGCCGTTAGTTAATACTACAGGCCAAGAATCAATCATTAGTCCGTAAGCAGTAAATAGCGCACAACCAATAAAGTTAAGGATACGAAGCTTAACAATATCTTTCATAGTTAGCGAAATTGCGACCATGATTGAAGCTGCATAACCTAAAATCTCAACCATATTCATGTCCATTTTTTGACCCTCTTAAAATCTGCCGAATTTTGTCGGTACCAATTCTTCTCATCTTGAGATTAATGAGGAAGCTCCATGCCTCGAATGGTCTTTTTTTGTTGTATGGACGCACTATATCAATGGAAAAACCGTGATAAAAGCCTCAAATCAAGGTTAAGAGAAGGTTAGCGATTACGCAAACGTTTAGGACGGGAATTACTGATAATTTTACTTATTGTGTTGATTGATAATAACGATGGT
>NZ_WXWT01000115.1:0-17131 GCF_009904725.1 Vibrio sp. V43_P6S15P86 | reverse complement strand
GTGGGGGAATATTTACATATGATTGAAAATGATAATTATTTTCAAGTGTGATGTTTATGTATTTTCTTATTAGCTTGCTCGTATTTTTTTTACTGTATATCAGGACAAAACCGAATTCGTGGTGCTCGGGAATTCATATTGTGAGCCACATTTTCATGGTTATATTTTGTCCAACGATTTATGTCATTCAATATTTAATCGTCACGTTTTTCTCGTCACCAATATTGATTAAGTTGTCATCACGTTCAGGTGTATACAACATTCTTATTGCTTTTCTTCCATTATTGATTGCAACCGGTAGTTTGGCGTTTAGCTGAGCGTTTTCATCTATCTTCTTTTTTTAAAACGACTACACTTATATGGAATAAGGTATCAATTTCATATGATTAATCGATATTGCGGCGTTAGGACATGTGTCACATTTCTGTGACTACTAGTAAGTTTTACTTACTTTGCTCATTAGTGCGCCATTTATCGATTGTTTAATGAGTTGATACTTAGTCTAATCGTCTAAAGGTGTGCAGTATGCCGCACTAAATCATTTCAAAACTATCTAAAAAGGTTAATGGGAAACGTAGGCCATTAGCGGAGGTCAGATGAGTACGCACACGGTACCGCAGAGCGCGATTGTAAATGCCGTCAAAGGTGAAGTCTTGGTTTTAGGTCTGGATGGAAAAGCCAGGTCTATAAAAGCGGGGGATGAGTTAATATCTGGCGAAGTGATCATTACTGAAAATAACGCTTCTCTTGATGTACAGATACATAATGAGCTGTATCTGGTTGATGCTAATTGTGTCGCGTGCCTTCCAGAACCTTCTTTTGAACAACCAGAAACCTTGCTGCAATCTCCAGTTAATGGCCAGGTTACTTTCGATCCAACAGCTATCGAAGGTGCTAACTTTGACGCTAATGATGTCGCGGCTATCCAACAGGCCATTTTAGATGGTGCTGACCCGACTGCTATTTTGGAAGCAACGGCTGCTGGTGCTGGTGCTGGCGCTGAAGGCTCAGCCAATGCTGGCTATGTGACCGTTGAATATAATAATCCGGAAGTACTCGCTTCTACTTTTTTTGAGACGTCAGCGACTCGTAGCGGTGTAGAAGAACGCGATGAAGCTGATGATTTAGATGTCACTATCTTTGCCGATGGCGGACAATCATTGCAATCTAGTGTAACAGAAGGCTCAATTTCTCTATCAAGCTATCCGCAAACCATTTCTTCTAGTGTGCTGGTTGAAGCAGGGGATCTCGCACTTGATACCGCTTCATTTGTACCTGAAACGTCCTCATTAGAGTCTCTGTTAACCGAGCTAAATAGTGATATTACCTCTGCTGGTCAGCCAGTGGCGTTCGTTTACGACGAAGCGCAAAATGCCATTATCGGCACTCAAGAAGGTAACGAAGTGCTTCGTATAGAGATCGAAGCGACATCTTTAGGCCGTGATTTAGAGTTAGAGGTCGTTACCACGATTAGCCAGGGCATTGACCATGTCGCGTCTGTTGCTGATGGTCAAGTTTTCATCTCCGGTGATCAAATCAATATCGCTTTTGACATTACAGGCGCAGATATTGGTGGTAACAGTATTCAAGCACCTATCGATTTCACGACAACTGTTATTGATGGCGATGATCCGGCGCCGCAAAACGTTACTTTTGACAACGTTGAATCTTCTTCTACTCCGATTACTGGCACCTTTGTTGATATTGGTAGTGATCAATTGGCAACGGTCACATTTAATCAAGAAGGACTTAGTCAATTTGATGGCCTATTGAGTGATAATCAGGCAACAGAGGCGGTACTCTCTGAAGACGGTAGCACTATCACCTTGTCCATTGCGGGCTCTAATGAAACCGTTTTAACTATCAGTCTTAACACTGATGGTACCCACCAATTTGAGCAATTTAAGCCGTTAGAACAAACAAACGGTGAAGATACGATTGAGCTCTCTTTGCCAACCACAATCGTCGATTTCGACCAAGATACGGCAAGCAACACCTTTACGATGACCATCCTTGATGGCGATAATCCAGTGATTGAAAACGTGACGGGAGTGTCTTTAGACGAGGCGGGTGTTGACCAAGGTTCACAGGAAGGCGCGGTAGTAACAAGTGGCTCTGGGTCGATCACGACATCGGTCGGTAGTGACATCATTGATCACTATGAGTTGGAACCTACAGAGTTTAATGTTGGTGGAGAACTCCAATCTCAAGGGCAGGTTGTTCAACTGGAACTAGCGTCCGAGAGTAACGGCGTGCGCACTTACGAAGGCTTCATCGAGTTGGATGGTGTGCGTATTACCGTATTTGATGTGGCGATCGATGCCCCTGCATTGGGCGAATATCAATTCAACTTGTATGAACAACTCGACCATACGGGTGCTAATGATGATGCGCTCACTTTCTCACTGCCAGTTTATGCGGTAGATGCAGATGGCGACCGCTCCTCGATTACCGAGGGTTCGAACACACCAGAAGCGGCGCAAATTGTCATTCAAGTTCAAGATGACGTTCCTACGATTGATGGCGTTGAGATACTAGCCGTCGATGAAGACGATTTATCAAGCATCGGCTCCGATCAAAGCGACTCTGTGCTCGCGCAAGGCAGCTTTACGACGACTCAGGGCTCAGACCGTGTCGTAAGTTATCAATTAGAGAGCGGCACTGATCCACTCAATGGGTTGGAATCACAGGGTCGATCTATCTCTCTGACGGAAACTGTCAACTCAGATGGTAGCTTTACCTATTCTGCAACGGCAGAAGGGGACGCTATTTTCACCTTACAAGTGAACCCTGACGGTTCTTATTCATTTACCCTTGAAGGTCCAATCGATCATGCTGTTGGTAGCGATAGCTTAACTCTAGACTTTACTATTGTCGCAACGGACTTTGACGGTGACACCAGCTCACTTGTTCTACCAGTTACCATTACTGATGATGTGCCAACCATTAACGACGTTATTGCTCTTACCGTCGATGAGGATGACTTAAGTTTGGTAGGCTCTGACCAATCACAGCCAACGCTGGTTGAAGGTCAGTTCACGACGACTCAGGGTTCTGATGGCGTCGTACAGTATCAGTTGGATGTAAACGCTGATCCTTTAAATGGCCTGCAATCTCAAGGTCAGACCGTCTCCATTGCCGAAACGCAAAATGCAGACGGCAGTTACACCTACAGCGCAACGGCAAATGGCAGCGCAGTTTTCACATTAATTTTGAATACCGACGGCTCGTACAGTTTTGAGCTGCAAGGTCCAATCGACCATGCGGCAAATAGCGACAGCTTAACCCTCGATTTTAATGTTATTGCTACTGATTTCGATGGTGACACAAGCCAAATCGTATTGCCTGTTACCATCGTGGATGATAAGCCAACCATTACCGACGTCGATGCGATTACCGTTGATGAAGATGACTTAGGCACGATTGGGTCAGATCAGACTGACCCGATTTCAATCGATGGCAACTTCACCACCACACAAGGCTCTGACCGAGTGGTGAGTTATCAGCTCGATACTTCTTCAACACCAGTTGATGGCCTTACATCACAAGGCGTGGCAGTCACACTGACGGAAACCGCAAACGCTGATGGCAGCTTTACTTACAAGGCGACAGCGGGTACTGAAGCGGTCTTTACGCTGACAGTGAACACTGATGGCTCTTATAACTTCACGCTTGAAGGGCCAATCGATCATGCTGTTGATAGCGACGAGCTGACACTGAACTTCCCAATCATCGCAACAGACTTTGATGGCGATACCACAAACGCCACTATCCCTGTGACGATCGTGGACGATAAGCCAGTTATTACTGACGTCGACGCAATCACGGTTGATGAAGATGATCTCGCGTCAATTGGCTCAGACCAAAGCAATCCGATTTCTATTGATGGTAACTTTACTACCACACAAGGCTCTGACCGAGTGGTGAGCTACCAACTTGATGCTTCAGCAACACCGGTCGACGGTTTAACATCGCAAGGTGTAGCGGTAACGCTGACTGAAACCGCAAACGGCGACGGCAGTTTTACCTACGAAGCAACAGCGGGTGGCAACCCTGTATTTACTCTGACAGTAGATACTGATGGCTCTTATAACTTCACGCTAAAAGGGCCAATTGATCACGCGGTTGATAGTGACGAGTTGACACTGAACTTCCCAATTATCGCAACCGACTTTGATGGCGACACCGTTACTGAAACCATTCCAGTCACGATTGTTGATGATGAACCTACCATCACAGCGGTGGATGCGTTAAGTGTCGATGAAGATGACCTTAGCGGTGTGGGCTCAGATCCAGGCGGCGATCTGTTCGTTGAAGGCGCGTTTACGACCACACAAGGCTCTGACCGAGTGGTGAGCTATCAACTGGATTCAACCGCTGATCCTGTTGTGGGCCTGACATCTCAAGGTGAGGCGATTACCTTGGTGGAAACCGCCAACGGTGATGGCAGCTTTACCTATGTGGCGACCGCAGATGGCAATCCTGTTTTCACGTTAAACGTAGCAACAGATGGTACGTACGACTTTACGCTGCAAGGCCCGATTGACCATGCCGCCAACAGCGATAGCCTGACGATTGATTTCCCAATTGTTGCCACCGATTTTGATGGTGATACGACCACGGCAACCATTCCCGTTACGATCGCAGATGATGCGCCAATCATCGATAATGTTGTGCCTCTGGCTGTAGACGAAGATGATTTATCAGGTATTGGCTCAGACCAAAGTGACGCTGTGTTTGTGGAAGGCGCGTTTACGACTACTCAAGGTTCAGACCGTGTGGTGAGCTACCAACTTGACTCAACGGCTGATCCTGTTTTGGGGTTAACTTCGCAAGGTGAGCCTGTTACCTTGGTAGAGACTGCGAATGCCGATGGCAGCTTTACTTACGTTGCTACCGCGGATGGTAACCCTGTCTTCACCATGAATGTGAATGCAGACGGTACATACAACTTCCGTCTGGAAGGTCCGGTCGACCATGCGTTAAACAGCGATGAGTTAGTACTGAACTTCCCAATCATTGCAACAGACTTTGATGGCGATACGACAACCGCGACTATTCCAGTCACGATTACTGATGACGTTCCAACCATCGATAACGTTGTCCCACTAACAGTAGACGAAGATGACCTTGCCTCAATTGGCTCAGACCAAAACGATGATGCGTTTATGTCGGGCTCTTTCACCACAACTCAAGGCTCGGACAGTGTTGTTAAATACCAGCTTGATGCAACAGCAGATCCAGTAGCAGGGTTGACCTCTCATGGTGAGCCTGTCGTGCTTACTGAAACTGCTAACGGCGACGGTAGTTTTACTTACACAGCCACAGCAGATGGCAATGCCGTATTTGAATTGGTTGTGAAACCAGATGGCAGCTACACCTTTACTCTGCAAGGTCCACTAGACCATGCGGTGAACAGCGACAGCCTGCAAATCGACTTCCCGATTATCGCAACAGACTTTGATGGCGACACTTCAACTAAAATACTGCCTGTCACTATTGTTGATGATCAGCCAAGCATCATTAATGTTGATGCGATCAGCGTGGATGAAGATGACTTGGCTACGATTGGCTCTGATCAAAACGAGTCCGTGTCGATTGATGGTCACTTTGTCACGATGGGTTCTGATCATGTTGTGAGTTATCAGTTAGACGCGTCCTCTAACCCTATTAATGGCTTAACCTCACACGGGGTAGTGGTGACAATGACGGAAAGCGCGAATGCGGATGGCAGTTTCACCTATACCGCTACCGCAGGATCAGAAGCCGTATTTACCTTGACGGTGAACAGCGACGGCAGTTACAACTTCACGCTTGAAGGTCCAATTGACCATGCAACAGGTAGTGATGAGCTGACACTGAACTTCCCAATCATCGCGACGGATTTTGATGGTGATACCACCACAGAAACGATCCCAGTCACCATCGTGGATGATAAGCCGACCATTACCGATGTCGATGCGATTACCGTTGATGAAGATGACTTAGCCACGATTGGCTCAGATCAGACTGGCTCGATTTCAATCGATGGCAACTTCACCACCACGCAAGGCTCTGACCGAGTGGTGAGTTATCAGCTTGACGCGTCTGCGACACCAGTGGCCGGACTCACATCACAAGGCGTGGCAGTCACACTGACTGAAACCGCAAACGGCGATGGTAGCTTTACTTACGAGGCGACAGCGGGTACTGAAGCGGTCTTTACGCTGACAGTGAATAATGATGGCTCTTACAACTTCACGCTTGAAGGGCCAATCGACCATGCTGTTGATAGCGACGAGTTAACGCTCAATTTCCCAATTATTGCGACAGACTTTGATGGCGACACCTTTGCTGAGACAATTCCTGTCAAGATTGTTGATGACAAGCCAACACTTGGTGGCATCGAAGCAACAAGTGTGCAAACGGTTGATGAGGACGATATCCCAACGGTAGGATCTGATGGTACGCAGGCGAACAGTATTGCCGGTAACTTCATCGCGACTGATGGCTCTGATGGCATTGTAGAGTATGGTGTTTCTGACCTAACGACGCCAGTACAAGGCCTGACCTCTGGTGGTCAATCACTGGTCATGGTTGAAGTCTCAAACGCAGGTGGCGTTTCAGTTTACGAAGCTCGTATTGATGGCACGACGACAGCAGTATTCCGAGTGACCCTCGATGCCTCTGATGATAGCTACACGTTCGATTTGCTCGCTCCTCTCGATCATCCAAATGCTGATGGCCAAAATGAACTGGTCATCAATTTGCCGATAAACGCGACGGACTTTGATGGAGACGAGTCGAACGACATCACCTTACCAATTATGGTTGTGGATGATGTTCCGACCATTGATGGTTTACTAGCAGGCAGCGAACAAACCGTTGATGAAGATGACCTACCAGCAGGTACTGATGCTGCAAGTGCAGAAGATACTGTTATTTCAGGTACTTTTGATATCACCGAAGGTGCTGACCAAGTTGCTTCTATTCAGCTTAGTGACCTGACCACGCCTGTTGCGTCACTGACTTCAGATGGTGACGCTATCACCTTAGTTCTGTCTTCTAGCGCAAACGGCGTGAACGTATACCAAGGTGTTGCTGGCAATCCTGCTGAAGTGGTTTTCGAACTGACGTTGGATGCAACGAACAACACCTACGAGTTCGATTTACAGAAGCCGCTTGATCATCCAGATGGTAATCAGCAAAACGAGATTGTTATTAACCTCCCTGTGACGGCGACAGATAATGATGGTGATACTTCACCAGCCTTCACATTGCCAATTACCGTTGTGGACGATGTTCCAGTTGTTACCGATATTGAAAGTCTAAGTGTAGACGAAGAGGACTTACCTCTTGGTTCTGATGGCACGAAAGAGCCATTAACGGTATCAGGTGAATTTGAAGTCACTAGCGCAGATGGTATTGATGCTTTCGAATTGGATCTGAGCTCAAACCCTATCCCGAATCTGAAATCGGGTGGAGAAGAGGTAACACTTTCTCAAGACGTTGGTGCTTCAACTGCTGACGCGCTTGTTTACGTGGGACAAACTCCGGGTGGAGTGACGGTCTTCACGTTGACACTTCATCAAGATGGTAAATACGACTTTGAGTTATCTGGTCAGTTAGATCACGCGGTTAACTCTGATGAGATTTTGTTGAATCTACCTGTGAAGATTACTGATGGCGACAACGATACCATCACTGCGACCTTGCCAGTGACCATTGTAGATGACAAGCCAACCATTGATGCTATTAGCTCTGGTAGTACCTTGTCTGTGGATGAGGATGATATTCCAAGCCAAGGTTCGGACGACACGCCAGAATCCAATATCATTGGTGGCAACTTTGACGTTACGGATGGTGCCGACTCTATCGTTAGCTTCCAGTTGGATAGCTTAACGTCGCCTGTTTCTGGACTTACCTCAGGTGGTCAACCGCTTGAGTTGGTTGAGTTTTCAAATTCAAATGGTGTGATTGAGTACCGAGCTTATGTACAAGGTACGACGGACACCGTCTTTAAACTGACGCTAAATGGTTCAGCAGACAGCTATGAATTTGAACTGTTGGGTGCACTTGATCATCCTACGGGTAACGATGAAAACTCGTTAGTCATCAACTTCCCAGTCAACGCGACCGATTTTGACGGCGATGTGTCCAATAACATCACCTTGCCAATCACGGTTGTGGACGATGTTCCAGCGATTGTGAAAGTGACAGACTCTAGCCAACAAACCGTTGATGAAGATGATCTTGCCGGTGGCTCTGATACGACAAGTAATGATTCTACGGTATTAAACGGCGGATTTGAGGTCGTTGCTGGTGCAGACAAGATTGTCAGCTACCAAGTTTCTGACCTCGATGCAGTCGTGTCAGGCTTAACGTCGAATGGCAGCAGCATCGAGTTGAATCTAGTAGGCACCAATGGTGGAGTAACCAGTTACGAAGCGGTTATTACTGGCACATCAACTAAGATCTTCACGTTGTCTCTTGATGCGAATAACGACAGTTACCAATTTGAACTGTTGGGACCAATCGACCATGATGCTGTTCAAGGTGAAAACAACCTTGTCATTGATATTCCAATTACAGTAACAGACTTTGATGGTGACACGTCATCATCACTGAATCTTCCAATTACCGTAGTTGATGACATTCCCGAAATTAAATCAGCAGATGCTTTGGCTGTTGATGAGGATGACCTTGCCAACGGCTCTCAGGCAACCAACAAAGACAGCCTAGAAGCAACGGGCAATTTCGATACGGTGGAAGGGGCAGATACCGTTGTCTCTTACCAGTTAGATCTTACTTCTAACCCGATACCAGGAGTAACTTCAGGTGGTCTTGCGGTGACGTTAGTTCAAACCGCGGTAAGCAACAACAACTTTACTTATCAAGGTCAAACACCTGATGGTAACTCAGTGTTCACGCTAGTTTTGAACGCTGACGGCTCTTACAAGTTTACACTTGAGGAGGCGCTCGACCACTCAACCCAAGGCGAAGATACACTCATACTCGATCTCCCAGTCTTTGCGACCGATGTCGATGGCGATACGGCCGGTATTAACTTACCAGTGACGATTACCGATGATGTTCCAACCTTGCACGATGCGTCTATTTCACGTGTTGAGGGACAAGGCAGCCGCACGGTTCGTTTATTCCGAGACCCTGTAGAGGGGGATGATGACCTTGGTGCTGACGGCGCACAAGTGACTTCATTCTCGGCTGATGATTCAGGCATTTACTTTAAGCAAAACGGTGTTGATTCTGATTCTGTCGATTTGAACGGCAGCGACCAAGTCGTATTTGTTCACAAGGTTCTTGACGGAGTGGATACTGAAATCGGTCGTTTGGTTGTTCGAACCGATGGCAGTGTGTCATTCCGTCCGAATGACGATCTTGATCATACAGAAACCGACTCGATTGATTTCACCATCAACGTTGTTGCAACCGATGGTGATGGCGATATCGCAGATGCCGATGTGGATATCTCGATAAGAGACCGTAATGCGCAAATTGACACGTCTACCGTTACTGCGTTCGAGGACCAAGGGCGTGATGGCGTCGTTGTGGGCGTTGACTCTGCAAATACTCAGGACAACTTGTCGACGCTGGATGTTAGCCCTGCGAAAGTCGACTTGGTTATCAATTTACATGATATCGACCGTAACGAGAGCTTAGGTGACATCACTATTCGAGATGCTGATACTCACAACGGTACGTTCTACTACAGAGACGGCAGTGGCAACTACATTGAATTAACATCTGTGGGCAATACGGTTGTTCTCGACGCATCAAATGTCGAGCAATCATTTAGTGGCGAGCTGGTCTCGCTAGATAACTTGTACTTCGTACCAGATCGTCATACATCAACCGATGCTTCTGGTATCGATCCTCGTATCCGCGTGGAAATTCTTAACAATGGTACGCCAGATCATACGATTAATGGTCGTTTAGACATTGAAGTTGCTGCCGTTGCAGATATTGCAACGTGGACGGCAAACAGTGAATTTCACTACTCGGTTGATGAAGATGGAAACAATGTCGCACTTAACATCACGGCTGAAACCCAAGACACTAGTAACCCTGAAGGCATTGTGTACGAGCTTGTCTTTACACAAGGAGAAGGTAACGCAGAGTTAGTCTATTCAGATGGTAGTGCGATACCAAAATCCGGTGGTGTTTATCTGGTGGATGCAAGCCGAATTGATGAAGTTCAAGTTGATCCGATAGATAACTTCTCGGGCGAAATCAGAATTGATGTCACCGCGATTACAACAGAAAACAATAATCCGTTATCAGGGAAGGAAACGGCACGTTCAGAGACAGAAACTATCATCATTGATGTTAACCCAATCGCGGACCCAGGTAGTTTTACAGTCAACCGAATCAATGTCTTTGAGGACAACGCTCGAACTCAAGACACCGTCAATCCTGTCACGGATCATGATCCACTTCAGTTAAGTGAAGTGATCACCATGAAACCGTCTGCGGATTTAGATGGTTCTGAAGCACTGTTTGTGCGTATTTCTGACTTCTCAATTGATGGCGTTACGTTAGTGTGGCTTGATTCAGCAAACCCAAGCCAAATCGTGGAAGTGACCGATTCAAGCGGCAATGTACTCTATTACGAAGTGCCAGAATCTGAGTTAGCCAACGTCGAAGTGCTTCCTCCGTTGCATAGTAATGATGACTTTACTTTCAATGTCGAAGGCATTGTGAAAGACACAGCATCATTGTCTACCGGTACGACAGAAGATGTGTTGTCACTGGGCAGTAAGACCGTCATCGTTGGTGTAAAAGGTGTTGCTGACATACCAGACACGGTATTAATTGACGCGGGGAACGTTTGGAACCGATTCGTAGACGGAGATGTGGCCGGGATAGAGACGACTATTGAAGAGAATGGTGTTGTAAACCTCAACTTCTCGGTTGTATCAGGTGAAGTTGCCGATAGACCTCTGGATGATTCAGAAGCCATTACTGTTATCCTGTCCAACATCCCCGATGGTGTTCGTGTCGTAGATTCAGACGGTTCAAGCGTTGACCTCACCTTTGTTGGCTATGATGGTAATGGTCAACCGATTTACGAAGCAAACATCACTGGGCTGAATTTTAATTCCGGTATTCAAATTATTCCGGAAGCCTCTTCAACTGAAAACATTGCGATTACAGGGACGATCATTGTTACCGAAAATGATGGTCATAGTCGTGTGATTGAAAGAGAGGTAAGGATCAAGGTCGAACCCGTTATTGATGCTCAAGATAACTACATTGTTCGATCGGAGGGAGATGAAGATACGCGCTTTAACATCGATTGGAAACCGACGCTCGTACAAAGCCCTGATACCGATGAATTCTTTAGTGATGTAACCATCTCTGGATTTCCTCCAGGCAGCACGGTCTATGTAGATGGTGTGGCACAAGCGCTTGTTTCTGGAACACTAACGCTTTCACCGCAAGCCGGTGAATCAGAGCAAGATTTTTCCGCTAGAATCTCTCAAAGTGGCTATGTTCAAGTCCAGTTGGAGCAGGATTCAAGTACTGACTTTGACTTGACCACGACCGTCACTGTGAAAGAGATTGACCATGAATATGTTGACGCTTCGAATCCCGGTGAAGGTATCGCTGAGAAAACCATCAATGGTACGGTGAATGTCCGAGTTAATCCAATCGTTGAGCCAGAGGATAATACGGGAGCAATAGACGACCAAACCCGTCTGCTTGTCACTGAAAGTGGTGGTGGTGCTACCGATATCGTGAAGTCAGATGATCAAGGTAACATTGACTTTACGATCAACACTTCTATGGGGGGCGAATCTGGCGCTCATATCATTAAATACCAAGAGTTTGATGCGTCTTCAGATGAAGTGGTGACTCAACTTGTTGTTCAATTTCACAATGTGGACCCTGAGATCCTCAACCAATTGGTTATCGTCGGTGCTCTAAATGAAGGTGGAGGTCGTTGGACAGTAACCAATGAAGATAACTTCTCAATTAAAGCGCCGTCTGGTCTTGATTTAACACCAAACGATGACAGTGACGATGGCGATAACGGTGGTCTCTCTCAAATTGGCTTAACCATTTACGCAGAAGTGAATGATTTGGGCGAAGATTTGGGCAACGAAAAAGATGCGACGGTCATGCGCCAAACGGATGTGACACTTGAATTTCCTACCGTTCTCACACCACAAATGAGTGTAGCGGCAGAGATTCAGGCGGCTGATGATGTCCAAATTCAAGCGTTGGAAGATAATTCTATCAACCTTGGTGCTCAGTTAACGTCGAAAGTTGATGCGATTAATGCAGATGGCGTGGAGGATGTCTTGACTATTATCGTCGATCCTTCAGCTCCTGGCATTCCTCCTGGTTTGGTGATCACGGGGACGGATATCGACTTTGTCAATGGCAAATACGTGTTCCAAGCCCATATCGATGCGAGTGGAAATATTACTGGCCTTGATGGTTTGACGATGCACTTGGCAGAAGATTACGCAGGTGATTTCGAATTACCAATTCGGTTCGTTACTAAAGACACTGAGTCCGGTGATGAAAAAGAAAATAATGTCCAGTTTCCAGTTCAGGTTTTACCGGTTGCAGACGTTCCGAGTTCAGCCGGGGATCAGCCGTTGGATAGCGATGTCACCCCGAATGTAAAAGTAGATATCGTTGGTACTTTCGGCCTGGATGCAAACAAACAACCTGTGACTGATCTAAATAACGACGTTCCCACGGCGGATGGTGTCGGTTACGAAGATGGCTTAATCCAACTTAACTTGAGTGTTGATTTTGCCGATCAATTTAACAACACTCAAGGTGGTCGAGAAACACTAACGAACATCAAGTTAGAGCTTGATGACACAACATTAGGTGAGTTTGTTGATGCCAATGGTAACAGTTTAGGAACCAGTATTGAGTTTAATGAAGCTGAGATTTTAGCTGGTGCGCTTGACAATGTTCTGTTTAAGCCAAAAGAAAATTACCCCGTAGGTGGTGGCCAAAATACAATCAAGATTAATATCGAGGGAGAAATTACTGATGAAGCTGTGTTTGATCAGTCTATCTTGAATAACTCTGGCGATAATATAGATGTAAGAATCTTCACTGACGATGTCACATTTGAAGTTACGCCAGTCGTTGATGACATTACCATTACAGGTGCCGATCCGACGCAGCCAATCACGGTAATTGGTGACGAAGATACTTTAATTTCGCTGAATCAATCGGGCTCTGGTGTTTCGATCAGCCTGAACGATAATGACGGTTCTGAGAGTTTCGTTTCACTCAAGTTAACGGGACTTCCTGATGACTTTATCGTTAAATCCAATTCCTCTGATTATGTTGTTAAGAACAACGGTGGGGGAGAATGGAGTATTCAACTAAAAGATCTCACTCAGACGTCCATTGACCTGAGTGACATCCAAATTAAACCGCCAAAACACTTTAGTGGCGAGGCTGAGATAGGTATTACGGTCTTCATTCAAGAGGAGTTGCTACAAGTTCCAACGGAACGAAACAACAACTTTACGCTTATTGTCAATCCTATTGGTGATGATGTTGATGTGAATCCCGATACTTCGGCTGCAGGTAATGAGGGCGAAGACATTGTTATTAATGTAAATGCGTTAGTGGTTGATAACAAAGAGTCCATCGGAGATGGTGCAAACTACCAGGAAAATGATCCAGAGACGCTGAGAGTTGAGGTCTCCAATGTCCCTGATGGGGCGAGTGTTTCATTACCTGATGGGACAGTGTTTACTGACCAAGGCGGCGGCATTTTTGTCTTAGAAATCAATGCTCAAGACTTGGATCAAGTGGTGTTTAATTCTGGGGATCGCAACGATAACTCATGGGATGGTTCGCTGCATTTCAAAGTGCAAGCCGTTGATACTGGGCTCGATGGCAGTCAAAGCTTGGGCTCCGCAGAGGAGTTTGATGTCACTGTTGATGTTGAAGCAGTGAACGATCGTCCAGAGTTCGTCAACACCGTGGATGTGGAAACACCAGAAGATACGCCATTGCTGCTTGATGGTTTCAGCATTACCGATATTGATGCCGTACTCGATGATCCGAATGCTGAATACGTACTCAATGTGAACGTCGACAGCGGTATCTTGGAGCTTAATCCAACGCTCATCATTACTTACAACCTAACCGTGAGCGGTGATGGTACGGACTCCGTTGAACTGAAAGGCACAGTGGCCGATCTAAACAATGCCATTGCAGACGGTCTGATTGAGTTTAATCCAGACCTGAACTTCTTTGGTGACGTTCAGGTGGACGTGACAGTCGATGACCAAGGTAATGAAGGTATCGTAATTGGTGGGGTAGATGACACCCTAAATACCAACAGCAGCAGCTTCAATATTGAAGTGACAGCGGTGAATGATACCCCAGAAACTACGACAGTGACGCTACCGGATATTGAAGAAGACAGTGGTGTGTTCTCCATCTCTGAAGCGGATCTTATTGCGAATGCGACAGACGTAGAGAACGATAATCTCACGGTTAGCAATGTTCAGTTAACGGATCCGAATTCGGGCAGCATTACTTTCAACAGTGGCACGGGAGAGTGGGAATTTACCCCAGCACCAGATTACAACGGTCCAGTTGAAATCACGTACACCATTACAGATGATGGCACGACAAATGGTGCATCCGATCCTAAATCGGTTAACGGCAGCGCATCGTTCAACGTAACGGAAGTCAATGATGCTCCAACGACGTCTGAAGTGACACTTTCTGATATCGCAGAAGACAGTACGGCGGTTGATATTACCCAAGCTGATTTGTTGGCGAATGCGTCTGATATTGAAAACGACACCTTGATGGTGAGCAATGTCCAGTTGGTTGATCCAAGCAGCGGCACATTGGATTTCGACAACGTAACAGGTACATGGTCATTTACTCCTGCGCCTGGCTTCAACGGCAAGGTCGATCTGACCTACGACATTACCGACAACGGTACAACGAACGGTGTTTCAGATCCTCAAACGGTGTCAGGAACGGCGACCTTCGAAGTCACTGAGGTGAACGATGCACCGGTAACATCAGAGGTAACGTTGAGTAGTACCGAAGAAGATGGTGGTTCGGTAACTATTACGGCTACTGAGTTGCTGAGCAACGCAAGTGATCCTGAGTCAGACAACTTGACCGTCGATAATGTTGCGTTAGTGGACCCAACTTCCGGCAAGCTGACTCAAGTGAGTGCGACAGAGTGGACGTTTGAACCCGCAGCAGATTTCTTTGGTGACGTTAATTTCACTTATGAAATCACAGATGACGGAACCACTAACGGCGCTCCAGACCCAATTACAATCGCGGGCACAGCAGTGTTGAATGTTGAAGCGACCAATGACGCACCTGAAATCACTGCAACGTCGGTAACGGATACGATCAACGAAGCCGATGGCCAGAAAATAACGGGTATTAGTGTGAGTGACGTCGACTTTGCGGGCGCACAAGCAAATGAAAGCATGACCGTGACTCTTACAGTTACCGAGGGCGACCTTCGTGTCGAGCCGCCAGCAGGTAGTGGTGTGACTGTTGGGGCGGGGATGGCTGGTGAAATAACCCTAATGGGCACACCAGATAATATTAACTCCGTTCTTGGAGCAACAGACGCTTCTGAGGGTGTATTTGTGGATGCAGGAGATGTCAACGCAGCTTCAATCACTTTATCGGTGAAAGTCGAAGACAACGGCGTGTACTTCGAAAATGCGGGTACCGCATTGGAAGCGAATCAAGACTTCACTATCAATGTGACCCCTGTAGCTGATGCACCTACATTGAGTATCAATCCTCAGTTTAATTACATTCGTCAAATTGCGGCTAGCCAAACCGCGAGCAGTCAAGGTTTAGCGATTGTCGGAATCATGGCGGCGCTTACTGATATTGACGAGGTGCTGTCTTTGGAGCTAACGGGCGTACCAACTAGTGCGGAGGTAACAAGTGGCGTTTCTCCATCGGGTATTAGCTTCGATGGTACCACTTGGACAGTACCAAGCGATGAAATTGATACGCTAGAAATTGTCGCAACAGATACTAACAGTGGTATTGATGTCGGTTCTTACGATATTTCGCTTACGGCGATATCAACGGAATCTAATGGCGATGAAGCGCAGTCTTCACCTGTCCAAATTAGTTTGGATGTGAGTAGTGATAGCGACGATATTGACCAGTCAACCGCAGTGGACGACAGCTATTTAGTCAGTGGAGACACAGGTATCAATTTGATTGGTGGCGACGGTGACGACGTTATTCTGGGTGGCGATGGCGATGACGTTCTTATCGGTGGCTTAGGCTCAGATATCTTAACGGGTGGAGACGGCAGCGATATCTTCAAGTGGACGGTAGATTCCGTTGATGAAGGGGCAGTGGATACCATTACTGACTTCACTGTTAACGAAGACAGTATCGATTTACGTGAAGTTATCTCTGATCTCAATAACTCAATGATCGACATGGATGATCTGCTTGGTCACATTTCGGCAGACTACGATGCATCGACGGAAAGTGTCTCTCTGAACATTACGACGGATGCAAATGTTCAACAGACAATTGTCGTGGAAAACTTAGGTACTTCAATCGACTTCAACGGTCTCAGCTCCAACGAGATTGTAGAGTCATTGCTGAACAACGGTGTTATTGATAACGGATAAACCTGTATACAACACAAAAATGGGCGGCTCTGATAAGCCGCCCATTTTTTTCGGGAAAGCTTGATTTTAAACAGGAGATATTTGAATCGAAATAGAAAGCAAGAACGAAGCAAAGGGGTTATCTTGTTACGACGTTATAGTGATAGTTGGAAATTAAAATAGCGATAATTTGACGTTAAATCGCCTAAACGTGGATGTCTAGCAAGCTGCCAATGATTTCATTGTTTTTCTCTATGACAGACGCGCCAACTCGGTTATAACCAGCGGCTTGTGCGAGGTTGATGAGAGATTCAACTTTTTGAGAGGGAAGGCTAGGTGTTGAGGCTGTTATTGCGACATCCGCAACCGCAGCTAAATCGATGTTGTGATCAGAAAGCTCTTCTTTTACCTTACTTACATTATTGCTAATGCCATGTGCAGCTTTCTCGGCCATTTGTTGTGACATCTGAACGATGTGGTGTCCAGATTGAATTCCCGATACAGGCATATCA
>NZ_WXWT01000383.1:0-17160 GCF_009904725.1 Vibrio sp. V43_P6S15P86 | reverse complement strand
TATTTCTTTTTCTCGCCACCATTGTTTATTTATATGTTCTTGATGAACGTAAAAACTCTCCCCCGGCATTGGCGTCAGCAGCGTTATATGTTCTTTTTGACAATGGGTAAGCAAATCTAAAATCGGTTCGTCCCAGCGGTGAGTAAACAGTTCGTATGTAGCCCAATGTACTGGCAACAGTTTTTTCGCATTTAAATCGCGAAACGCTTGCACGGTATGATGAGCCTGCATGTGCCCCCAGTTTTCGACCGGATAACCTTGGCCTTTCACATCAGCAGCCACTTCCAAACAGGCAATGTCGATTGGTCCACATCGCTGTGCGATCTCGGAAAAGTGCGAATCGTAAGCTGAATCACCACTAAAATAGAGCGTCTCTTCTTTGCCTTTGATGACCCAAGAAGCCCACAGGGTCGCGTTTTTATCGAAATAAGTACGACCCGAATTATGGTTAGCAGGCGTACAAATCAGTTCAATTCCGGCATAGTGCACGTTATCCCACCAATCGAATTCCACGATGTTGTCTGCGCAAACGCCCCACGTTATCAGATGCTTGCCAACCCCTAAGGGTACATAAAACGTCACGGGTTTATCGGCGTAGAAACGTATGGTCGATGCTTCTAAATGGTCGTAATGATCGTGCGAAATCACGATGATTTCAGGAATCGGCAAACAATCTCTGGCATGGGTATTGGGAATATTGCGTTCAAACCACGCTTTTGCGATGAACGGAGAAGCGTAATCAAAGACCGGATCGGTCAGAATTCGAATGCCATCGACCTCCACCAGCATGGTGGAATGGCCCAGCCAAGTAAGGCGCATCGATTCACTTCGCTGCGCAAACTGCGTGGGTTGAATTGGGGAATGTGGCAGATGCTCGTTAGGACTCAACGGCGTTCTACCACCAAGATAACTCCAACACACCTGCCAGAATGATTGCGGACTAGGGACATTTGGCATCTCGTTTTTAACGCGGCCGTTTTCAAATTGAGGCGAGTAGTGAATACGGTGCGCCAACTGCGCATGGTAGGTTTGAGGGGAAATCAGTGAACTTGGCTTTTGTGTCTTTTGTTCACTCGTTAGGTATGTGCGCTTAAGTATCGTCTCAGACATATCGTAGTTTTGTCTCGCTTGCGAACGCTCAACAGTAGGTTTATTAAAACGTGCGTGTATGTCTATTTCGTGACCAAAATGAGGTGTAAGATGAAGATTCAGTTTCAATCAGACGTCTTCTATTTAAGGATACGGTTCTCAAACCTTCTGAATACCGCGTCGGTTTGAAAGGAGAAAACTATGGTGACTTGCAGCCAATACGATTTTATTGAAATCGCCTGTATGTTTAAGCTCCCTATCGAGATCACACTAAAAAATGGTGAAACTCATCAGGGCAACGCGTTCGACACAGGCTACGACATGCAGCGACAAGAGTGCTTGTTTTTAGATATGGATGGTGAGCACACCGCCTTCCCGACTGAACAATTAGTCGCAATGCGCGCACTCAAAGCCAATCCGCATTTTGACGAAGTTACGTTTGAGTAAACGTCCTTCTTTCACTGACACCGTCCAATAAAAAACGCCTCTCAAGCTGACACAACTTGAGAGGCGTTCTCTTACACGGTTCACCTGAACTTGTTGTTATTCACGCGACCGTATGAAAACCAGCATCGGCATCATGATCACGAACATCACCCCCACAAGCTGGAAGGTGTGCACAAACGCGACCATTTGCGATTGCTGCAGCAACATTTGTTGGTATTGGTCTAACGCAACCGGGTCGGTAATGGAAAGCCCCTGATTGGCCGCCCAGTCATGCAAGTTAGGATTATAAGGATTAATCCCCTCTCCCAGCGCATGCCATTGCTGCTGACTATCACGATATTGGAACGTGGTAGCGATAGAGATACCAAACGAACTACCAATCGTACGGAACAGATTGTAAATACTCGCCGCTGCGACAGATTGCTCTTTCGGAATCGTTAAATACGCCAAGGTGGACAGCGTCGAGAAGGTTAAACCAAGCCCCATCCCCTGAATCATACTCGGCATCACAATCCAAAATGTATCGATCTGCAGTGAGTATTGCGTCATCAAATAACTACCAATCCCGATGCAGCTCAAGCCAAAGACTATTTTGATTCTGGGATCGAATTGCGGATTGAGCTTAATCACCAAAATCAACATCGCCGCTGACGCCAATCCACGCGGTGCCATTAATAAGCCAGTGGTTGAGACCGGATAATCCAGCAAGCTTTCCAACAGCATTGGTTGTTGAGTCGTCAGGCCAAACATCGCCATCGACACCACGGCAATCATCAACGACGAGACCATAAGATTTCGGTCTTTAAGCAGCCATAATGGCGCTATTGGGCTTTTGGTTTTCCAGCTGCGATAAATCCACATCACCGATCCCATGACTGCGAGTAATATCGCGGTCTGGATCATGCGTGAGTTGAGCCAGTCTTCTTCGTTCCCTTTATCCAACACAAACTGCAACGCGCCCACACCTAACGCCATGTAACCAATGATCCACCAATCAAAGTTAGGTTTGGATTTGTTGTCGATGTGGATATAGCGATAAATCAAAGAGGTACAGATCAAACCGAATGGCAAGTTGATGTAAAATATCCAGCGCCAATTGATGTTGTCGGTGATCACGCCACCCACGACTGGGCCCAGAATAGGACCAAGCAAAATGCCGATGGAGAAAATTGCCATCGCTTTGCCTTTTTGCTCATACGGATAAATCTGCACTAACGTCGACTGCGCCAATGGAATCACCGACGCGCCGAAAGCGCCTTGGATAATGCGAAATAGCACCATCTCTTCAAGAGACTGTGCTTGCCCACAAAGCGCACTGGCAATCACAAAACCGATCACAGCAACCAGCATGACTTTGCGTTCACCAAAGCGCGACACCCAGAAACTGGTCATCGGAATGAAGATCGCTTCCGCCATGCTGTAACCCGTCAGCACCCAAGTAATTTGGTCTGCCGTTGCGCCCAACGCGCCCATCATGTGCGATAGCGACACGTTCGCAACGGTCATATCGATTAACACCATGATGGCAGAAAGCATCACGGCGACGGTGGCAATCCCCCGTTTGTCTGCCGTAATTTGATGGTTCATTGCACGCTACTTTGCAAATCAATAGTGACTTCTGAGCTCGCACCCACGCGAAGTTGCGGCGCATCGGCCGGTACTTCTAATGCCAAACGTACAGGGAAACGCTGTTTGATTTTAACCCAGTTTCCCGTTGCGTTTTCTGGTGGCATCAAGGAGAACGATGTACCACTCGCAGGCGACAGTTGCTCTACCGTTGCTTTCCACACCACGTCTGGGTACATATCAATCACCACATCCGCATGCATGCCAGGTTTAATATGAGTAAGATCGGTTTCTTTAAAGTTCGCACGTACCCAATAGCTGTCTTTTAAAATCACAGGGAACAGCGTTTGACCCACGCTAACGACCGAGCCTACGTGCGTATTGATTTCACCGGCAATGCCATCCACTGGTGACGTAATGTCGGTGTAGCTCAAGTTCAGCTCCGCTTGCGCTAACTGTGCAGCCGCTTGTTGAACGACCGCAGCCTCTACGCCTTCTTCACCACGGTTCGCAATGGCTTTTTCTACCGTCGCGCGCGCTTGCTCTAGGCTCGCTTGAGCATTGGCTAGTTTGTTTTTCGCCGTATCTAAATCTTGGTCCGACGCCAGTTTGCGTTTCACTAGAGAATCCGTACGTTTGTACTCCACTTGCGCTTCTGTCAGGTTAGAGCGCGCCGCATCTAAGCCCGCAACGGCTTCAGTTACCTGCTTATCGGCAACGTCATGTTGCTGGACCGCCAATTGGTATGCCGCTTTTGCTTGCTTCACTGCCAACAAATATGGGCGTGAATCTATCTTCAGCAGTAGGTCACCTTTATTAACAGATTGGAAATCTTTGACATCCACAGAAACCACTTGGCCTTTTACCTGAGGCGCTACCGACAAAATTTTTGCCCTAACGTAGGCATCTTCCGTGCTTGGATGACTGTCTGAATACTGCCAAGACCAATACATCGCACCAAATGCGATAACACAGAGAGTAAAGAAAACAGTTTTTACCAGCTTAGATCTGGAGGAAGAATGCTTCGCGATGTCGCCGCTCATTTATATTGTCCACTTGTTCAATTATGTGATCAGTGTAGGACTTTTCGATCTTCGGACAATAAAATGATCTGCAAGGTAAAGATCCAATTTTGCGTGTTGCTAAGTTGAGTGAATGATGTGCAATCAAAACGAGGATAAAAAAGAGGGGCAGTCCCCGTAACCGCCCCCAAAGTCATGCCAATAATAGTAATGTGCGTGTAACTACTGGCTTTTCTTAGAACTTGTAACCGCCGCTGATCATAAATACCCAAGGGTTAATCTTGACGTCGGTTTTTTGCTTCGCTCCACCTGCTTTGTAAGTTGCTTCTGTTTCAATGTTTGCGTACCACGCAGCAGCGTTGAGGAACCATTGATCGTTGATCATGTAATCCACACCAATATTCGCTGCTAGACCGAATGAGTCATCCAACTTAAGATCTGAAAGACCAGCGCCTTTACCCGTGCTATTGAAGCCCTCATCAAAGAACATGGTGTAGTTGAGACCTGCACCAACATATGGACGGAACTTACTTTGTGGCTCGCCAAAGTAGTACTGAACCATAAGCGTTGGTGGAAGGTGTTTGGTGTCCGCGATATCACCAAGACCTAACAAGTCTGTTGAAATATCGTGGCTGAATGGTGTTGCTGCTAGAAGCTCTAGACTGATGTTATCTGTGAACATGTAGCCAAACGTCAAACCAAGCTGCGTATTTGAATCCACTTTCAATTCTTCTTGAGAACCAAGAATCTTATCGCTGCTGTCATTAGGAACAACAGACGCCGCACCAACACGAAGAACGAAGTCACCTTGTTTATGAGCGAAAACACTTGGTGACACGAGTGCAGCAACCACTGCTAGACTGCAGATTGTTTTTTTCATTTTTTATTTCCTTTTATAGGGCTTCGTTATGTCGTACCCAAAGGTGTGCCTGCTGACTGGCCTTAGATTTCAAGTAAACTCAGCGCCTTGAAGCACACGGGCATCTATATTTTTTTGAGCTGCGCGCAATCTAGCACATAGAAACCCTACTATTTTGATGGAAATCAATTTGTGAAAAATATAGTTTTTTTGTATAGAGAAACGCCATACCGATCAACAAATTATGCAAATCGGATACAATTCTGTAATGCAAACTGTGCGTGTGAGAAGCCATGCCTACTCAAAAACACGAATCCTCTCGCTAGGGCTTGTAGCCAGCAAAAACTTTTTTCTTCCTCTACGTCTTCTATTTTCAAAAAACAACCCACTTAAAACGCTCGTTTGACCCCTTAAAATTGCGATTTGAGGGGTTTGTAAAACACTGAAATACAAGAAGTTATTTTTCTGGAAAATCAGTCACTTGGAGTGCTAGTCTGCTCGCAGCTAAGGAGAAGACATGTTAAAAACCGATCTCATTTTTGAACGAGAAAACTTTTCTCATCACGATTTTCAGAATGCCACCTTTAAAAACTGCCACTTTTATATGTGCAGTTTCGACCATGCCGATCTGCGCGATGCTAAGTTCATCGACTGTCGCTTTATCGAATCCAAAGCGCTAGAAGGGTGTAGTTTTCGCTTCGCGAACTTAAAAGACGCCAGCTTTACGAACTGTATGTTGGCGATGAGCCTGTTTAACGGCGCAAATTGTATGGGCTTGGAGCTGCGTAAGTGCGATCTCAAAGGGGCAAACTTCCAAGGTGCGAACTTTGCTAATCGCGTCAGTAACACCATGTTTTTCTGTTCTGCTTTTATTACTGGCTGCAACCTCACCTACTGTAACTTCGAGCGAGTGTTACTAGAAAAATGTGACCTCTTTGAAAACCGTTGGAACGGAGCGAACCTCGCGGGGGCAACTCTTAAAGGCTCGGATTTATCTCGCTGCGAATTCTCGCCAGAACAATGGGGAACCTTTAACGTTGAGCAGTGTGATCTGACTCATGTCGAACTAGACGGGCTAGATGTTCGCCGCGTTTCTCTGTTTGGTGTTAAAATTTGTGATTGGCAACAAGAGCAATTGCTTGCGCCTTTTGGACTGATCATTATCTAAGGAAAGGCCATGAACCTGTTTAAAGACTTACCGAATAACCTCGACGAGGAAGTGTTCGAAGACCTGCTGACCCACAAAAACCTGCGTATAGAACGCATTGTCTCAACAGGGCAAACCTCGCCCAAAAGTGGCTGGTACGATCAAGAAGAACATGAATGGGTATTGGTTCTTAAAGGAACTGGAGAGCTGACTTTTGAATCAGGTGTAGTGAAACGACTTGAGGCAGGCGATCACGTTACGATTCCAGCTCATACCAAACACAAAGTGAGCTGGACTGACCCAACGCAAGAAACCATTTGGTTGGCAGTGTTTTATCAATAAACACAAAACGATCTTAAATCGAAAAATAGGCGCTGAATTTGCTCGATACTACCAAGCCGTCACTGGCACTGTTTGATTTTGATGGCACCATTACCCGAGAGGATATGTTTAGCCTTTTCCTCCACTATTCTGCTTATGGCCTGCGCAAGCGAGTAGGAAAGGTCGCTATCATGCCATTTTATGCGCTGTACAAACTCGGAGTGTTACCCGCTCGTCTTATGCGTCCGCTCAGCAGTTTTATTGCATTTTCAGGGAAAGAAAAGCAGCAAATTGAAGTGATTGGCGCTCAGTTTGCCCATGAAGTGATCCCGCTGTACTTACGGCCAGAAGCGATGGAAAGGTTGGCGTGGCATCAACACAGAGGCGATACCATTGTGGTGGTGTCGGCATCACTCAATGCGTATCTCAAGCCTTGGTGTGAAGCGAACGGTTACCGCTTGCTGTGCAGTGAACTGATCTCAGAACAGGCAAAACTGAGTGGCTTTTACCAGCAAGGTGATTGCAGTTTAGAAAGAAAAGTCTCGCGCGTTAAGGCGGCGTTTTCGCTCGACGAGTTTGAGTCTATTTATGCCTACGGTGATACACACGAAGACATTCCGATGCTCAAACTGGCAGACTACGCGATGCTCAACTGGATCGAGTGGAGAGCAAGCGAATAACGATATGTGCTCTGATTTTCAAGACAACCACTCCGCCAAAGTGGTCGTTTTAGACTGAAAAAACAAACCCTTCTCACATGAGAAGGGTTTTATTGATCAGGGCCCGAATAACTGGCTTAACGCCATACACCCCATTGACCCGTTGTGCCTGGTTCCTCACCAGACGTCCACCACTGAGCGGTCCATTCTTTACCGTTGTGCGTCACCACATCACCTTGGTCGTAAACGGCCGTCTTGTCCCATAAGTTGGTTGGTTCAACTGGTGGCGGTACATCCGCTTTGATCAGTGACAACGCATAACTGAAGTCTGCGCTTGGCGCTAATACTTGGTTCGCATTTACGTTCTTACTATCGAACATGTAGTGGTTCATCTCTTGATGCCAAATGCCCACATACCAATCGCCCGTTTGCTGCGCGTTAAATTGATCCGCAATTTCTGCCGCCCAAGTCGTCGTATTGTTTGCGCTGATTGGTAGTGAAATATCAACAATTTCATTGCCTGTCGCATTAAACGTACGGAAACGGATGGTGTCACCCGCTTCTACTGGTCCAAAACCTTGCTGAACAAAGTAGCCCAGAGATGTCAGATTATTACCCGGTTCGGTTGGATCAACGGGGTCAGTCGGCGGCGTCGTACCTGTTCCGTTTAACGTAATGTCACTACAGTTGTAGAAACCTTCACCAGCGACATCAATGCGCTGCCAACGAGTATAAAGCACCGCATCGCCCGAGCGATCGGCAGGGAAAGTGACTTGAATACGGTAGCGTTTTTCCGTATCAACATACACGTCACCTGCGGTGTCAATCAGCTCTAAATCCCCCCAAGTAAGCGGTTTTGAATCATCATAAGTCGGCTTGGTGAGATAGAATTCCCAGTACGATGGGTTGTGCGGCGCCTTGCCGTAAAACACCAATTCAATCTGGTTATTTGCATCTGGCGTAACATTGGTGCGCTGCCAGTTTGGAGAAGGAATGTTCAAACCTTTTTTAGCCGCGTCTCCAGCAGAACACAGTTCGCCATCACGGACTACGGCTTTAACATGCTCCATATCTCGGTAATTTGGTACGTTTGCTGCAATTTCGCTGCGTTGCACAAACGGGTACGCGCCAGATTCTTCAAAAGCCGCTTTACACGCTTGGTTAGGGATCTCGTTGGTCCAAAAACCACCGTCTAAATAACACGTATTTTGACGAGCACTTGGAAACTCTACCCAGCCATGGGCGTTGACGTTAAATGAGCTCAATGCGGCAACAGCGCTTAAGCTCAAAAGAGGAAGTGTTACATGTGATTTCATCGTTCATCCTTAAATTTGCTGACTCGCCGCTCATGAACACAAGCGGTTTAAGCAAAACTAGCAGGATGAGATTATTTTGAAGGTGAGAATAAAGGTGGAAATTGTAAGAGTGCCATCTGCTTTCCAGCATTTGTTGTGTACTTATCTCATACTCGACTGACTCTTTCGAGTCACTTCAAATTCGCGTGCCACAAAACCATGCCACTCTTGACCGACTAACGTTCGTCTTTCGGTGTGTCCATTACCACCATGGTTGTGATCGACTTGACGTGCTCACACTCACCCAGTACATCGGCATGGAACGCTTTATATGCGGCTAAACTTTGCGTTTCTACGCGTATTAAATATTCATTAGCTCCCGTAATATTGTGACATTCCACCACTTCATCCACAAAGCGCACGTGTTCTTCAAAACCAAGCTGTGCTTGCTTAGAGTGCGAGGCCAAACCAATCGACACATAAGCGACAAAACCCACGCCAAGTTGCTGATTATCCAGTACTGCTCGGTAGCCTTTGATCACGCCTTTACGCTCTAAATCTTGCACTCGGCGTAAGGTTGCAGACGGAGATAAACCAACGCGTTCCGACAGCTCCACATTGGAGATTCTTCCATCTCGTTTGAGCACTTGCAATATTCTTTCGTCAAATCTATCCATGATGATGTTTCATTGCTTATTTGGTTTCTAATCATCAAATAAAAGCACAATATTGACCTCAGTTCTACTTATAGTTGTTCTCAACTTATCGAGAACAGATTCAAGGAACAATCTATGGAATATCATCAACTGGGCGCTTTGGCGTTGTTCGCTTTTGTCTCCACTTTTACGCCGGGTCCCAATAACATTATGTTGATGACCTCAGGGGCAAATGTTGGCTTTAAACGCACCATTCCACACATGTTGGGCATTACCTTCGGTTTTGGTGCCATGTTAATTTTGGTGGGCATTGGCTTGATGAGCCTCTTCAACGCTTACCCAATTACTCACTCCATTTTGAAAGTATTGAGCTTGAGTTATTTGCTGTACTTGACGTACAAAATCGCCACGAGCGGCAAAACCGAAGCAAAACACGATTTTCGCCCAATGTCTTTTTTAGGGGCGGTGGCATTCCAATGGGTGAACCCGAAGGGTTGGTCGATGGCGTTAACGGCTATTACCGTGTACAGCAGCGTTGGCGCATGGCTAGAGCTGACTTTTATCGCCGGTATCTTCTGCTTAGCTAACTTGCCATCGGTAACATTTTGGACTGCGGCAGGCATGCAACTTCAACGCTGGTTGACCACATCTAGGCGTGTAAAAGGGTTTAACTATGGGATGGCAGCGCTTTTACTGCTGTCGACTATCCCAATGATATAGAAGACAAAATAGCCGTAAAACCGTGATCTAATACAAAGTTCAGGTAGATACTGAATCAATAATCACAATCTAACGCCACTTTTGGACAATGCCAGGGTCATAGTAGCGAAGCAATGCGCTATTTATTAAAAGCACACTAATCATAAGCCACAGCTATTTTTAATGTTCGTTGCTTGCTCGCAGTAACTGCGATGAATCTATCACCCTGGCCAAAAGCTCATGAGCTTAAGGTCCTTTACACAAGGAGCGTTACACAATGCACACTCGCAAGCTTATTCTTGCTGCCACTTTTGGATTATTATTGGCGGGTTGCAGTCAAACATCCACCACAACCAATGCTGAAATGATTCCACCCGAGTATCCAGTGGATTATTTCTTTAAAAACAGCGAAGTTTCTAGCTATCAAATCTCTCCTGCTGGTGACTACATCTCAATGATGAAGCCATGGCAAGACCGTAAGAACGTCTTTGTTTATCCCACAGATAACCCCGATCAGATAAAACGCGTCACATCCGTAACAGGGCGTGACATCGCATACTACTACTGGGTTGGCGAAGACACCGTAATTTACTCTCGTGATACGGGAGGAGATGAGAACTTTTATCTCGTGACGGTTAATGTCAAAACAGGCGAAGAGAAAACCATCACACCGACATCCGGTGTTGTGGCATACGTTATCGACACACTAGACAATCAACCCGATGACATTTTGATTTCGAGTAACGAGCGTAACCCGCAAGTCTTTGATGTTTATCGACATAATCTAAAAACAGGCGAAAATACTCTCGTTGCGCAAAACCCGGGCAATGTGCGCTCATGGGGTACCGATCACGATGGCAACATTCGTGTCATCACCACATCAGATGGTGTTAATACCTCCGTTTTATATCGCGATACGGTTGAAGATGAATTTAAGCCGCTAAAGAATCTCACTTTCAAAGAGAGCTTTAGCCCCATTTCATTCACGCCGGACAACAAAAACTTATATGTGGCATCACGAATTACGCGTGATAAATCAGCCATCGTTGAATACGATGTAAAAGCCAATAAAGAAATACGAGAAATCTTCTCTCACCCGGAAGTTGACGTGAATAGCGCTCATTACTCTGAAGCGCTTAATAAGCTGGTTTCAGTCTCTTACGTGACAGATAAAAACCACTATCACTTCTTAGATGATTCCTACCAACAAACCTTCGAACGCCTCTCAGAGAAACTGCCAAATGTAGAAATTTCTGTAACTAGTGCGACGCGAGATGAAAGTAAAATGATTGTCGTCACCTACAGCGATGTCGATCGACCAAATTACTACTTCTACGATCGTAAAGCAGACAAATTGGAGAAATTGGCAGAAAACGCTCCATGGCATAAGCCAGAACATATGGCGAAGATGACGCCTATCCAATACACCGCTCGCGATGGAGAAACCATTCATGGGTACCTAACGCTGCCGAAGGGTCAAGAGGCCAAAGATCTGCCTTTGCTTGTGCTCCCGCACGGCGGTCCATGGGCTCGTGATCACTGGGGATTTCAGCCTGAGGTACAATTATTCGCTAACCGTGGTATCGCGGTTCTGCAAATGAACTTCAGGGGATCAACTGGTTATGGTCGCGAGTTTTGGGAGAAGTCGTTTAAGCAATGGGGACAATCCATGCAGGATGACATTACCGACGGTGTCAAATGGGCTACTGAACAAGGTTACGCACAAGATGGCAACGTATGTATTTATGGTGCCTCTTATGGCGGCTACGCAACTCTGGCGGGGGTGACATTCACTCCTGATTTGTATAAGTGCGGAATCGACTACGTTGGCGTATCTAACTTATTTACCTTTATGGACTCCATTCCACCTTATTGGGCACCATTCCTTGCAATGTTACACGAGCAAGTAGGCAATCCGAATGATCGTGAAGACGCGAAAATGATGAAAGCCTACTCACCAGTGTTCCATGTCGACCAAATTAAGGCACCTTTATTGGTCCTACAAGGTGCACAAGATCCACGCGTGGTGAAGAGCGAGTCAGACCAAATCGTTGATGCACTGCGCGAACGAGGCGTCGAGGTCGAATACATCGTGAAAGAAAATGAGGGGCACGGATTCCGCTCTTTGGAGAACCGTCTTGATGGTTACCAAGCGATGGATAGATTCCTAAAAACACATTTACTTGAGCAGACTCAGTAAGCCTTTACATCGTTAAGTTCGAAAGGGCATGTTAGCGTGCCCTTTCTTATTTTTTCTACGTATTTTGCTCGACCCAGTCCCCAGTACTACTGCAATACTCCAATAATCCAGCTCAATTCACAGTGTAAATTTATATAAAGACACTACCCTCTTATGAGAGATCTTGATAACCTTAAATGAGAAAGAGAATAATTATCGAGTAGAGTCAAAGATGAAGAAGAAGCCTCAACCTAAAACGATTGTTGTCACAGATACAGAGACAATTACCCCAAATATGCAGCGTATTACTTTGCAAGGTGAAGCGCTAAGCCAGTTTCCACGCGACTGCGAAGGTAGCTACATCAAGCTATTGTTCAATGAGATGGGCGGTACCGATTTGAGCACGCTAAGCGACGATAACCGACCATTAATGCGAACCTATACTATTCGTCGTTTCCATCCGGAAACACACACCATCGAAGTCGATTTTGTCCGCCACACCACACAAGATTTACAGTGTGGCTTTGCCGCGCGTTGGGCGATGGCCGCACAAAAAGGCGATACGATTAATATCGTAGGTCCAGGCAGTATCTCTAATTTGAATACCGAGGCTGACTGGTTCTTTATGGCCGCCGATATGACAGCACTTCCTGCTCTTTCAGCGAAAATTCGTACGCTACCAGAAGAGGCAAAAGGCTACGCCGTGATCAGTGTGGTGTCTGCGGCCGACATCCAGCCTCTGCACGCACCAGCTGGTATAGAGCTAATTTGGCTTACAGAAGGTCAAACCCTAGCAGAAGCGGTACGCGAACAAAAATGGCTAGATGGGGACGCCGCAGTATGGTGTGCCTGTGAGTTCGATTCAATGCGCGCGCTACGCCAATACTTCCGCAACGAGAAAGAAGTTGATCGTGAAAATATCTACATCAGCAGCTATTGGAAACAAGGCGTGTCGGAAGACGGGCACAAAGTGATTAAACGTGAAGACGCGGAATCCAATCAATAGTGGTTCATGTCTTTTCGATTCCAGCTCTCATCCTAATAAAAACGCCCGGCATTACCGGGCGTTTTAGCAACATACCTTGTAATGAGGCACTTTAAACCGCTAATCAACAAGCTCTTGCGCCAAAAAGTCGATCAATAACCGCACTTTTGGCGACAAATTGCGACTTTGCGGATACAGCGCCCAAATGCCTTCGCGATCATCGCGGTAATCGGTCAGCACCTCGACCAACTCACCACTGTCTAACGCCTCTTGCACGTAGTAGTCCGGCAGCTGCACTAAACCCAGACCGCGTTTCGCTGCGTCCACCAAAGCAAAACCGCTGTTGCATTTAATCCTTCCCGACACGCGCAAAGACTTATCGCGTTTATTTTCTTTAAAGTGCCAATAGTCGACAGAGCCAACCAAGCACTGATGCCGTCCCAATTCCGACAACGTATGTGGCTCACCAAAACGCTCCAAGTACATCGGACTGGCACACACGTAGGTTTGACGTGAGGAAAGACGCTTGGCGATCATGCTGGAATCTTGCAAGCGGCCAAGACGAATCGCTACGTCCACACCTTGCTCAATCAAATCCAGCTTTTGGTTGGTCAGCACTAAATCAAGATCCACACGCGGGTACTTTTCCAAAAACTGATGCAAAAGCGGCGCGAGGTTCATTTCCCCATACGTCACAGGAGCCGTCACGCGCAGCAAACCGCGCGGTTCGGTCTGCATTTGCGTTACAGCAAGCTCGGCCAGTTCTAACCCTTCCACCAAATGTTTACACTGCTGGTAATAGAGTTGTCCGGCTTCAGACAGGGAGACTTTTCGCGTCGTGCGATGCAGCAATTTCACCGCAAGTCGTTCTTCAAGTGCCGATACCCGACGACTGATTTGTGCCACCGATGTTTTCAGCTTAGCTGCTGCTCCGGTAAAACTGTTGGTTTCCGCCACAGCAACAAATTCGCTGACCCCTTCCCAATTCGCCATGCTGTATTCCTGTCGACCTCTTTTAGACAAATAGTGATGAAAATGTTCTCGTCGCGCTACGCTTTGAAAACGGGAGAATTTTACGCATCAGGCAACGGACGAAGATCGCCGTACTGCGCATCAAGTTCAATGCCGAAGTATTCTTTCAATGCATCCAGATAGGCTTGGCCTGGCTCTAACTCCAATTCTGTCTGCTCACCTTGGCTGGTGTATTTGAGTGTGTAGTTAAGCAATGTCACCAACCCACTTTCTGTTGCTTTCGCCGCAACTCTTGCGCTGGTAAAACGCGAGTGAGGAGAAGTGGAAGTAAAAAAGTTGCCACACGCGATATCACCCGCAAACACAAACTCTAAATCGAAGCTATAAAGGTTGTTCCACGTGTCCGTTCCGTCCGTTGACAACACTTGAAGGAAGTAACCAAACTGAGCATCTTCGACAAAGCGGAAGGTTTGTAAATCCGTTTGAATCACTTGGTTGAGGATAAACGGCAATGGCGCGCGCGGCGTATTGGAGCCAAAGCCCACATCGACAATCCATGCTTGTTCATCCAGCGTTACCAACGTGATTTGATGACTACGGCCAGTTGGTGTGCCCGACACATGCACACGCCCTAGTAAACTGCGTGCTTCAAATCCGAGAGTATTGAGTACCTCAAGCATTAAACCATTCAATTCAAAACAGTAACCACCGCGAGAGTGATACACCGTTTTTTGAATGATGTCTTCAATCTCAACAGAGATGCCGCGCTGCAACGCAATATCAAAGTTCTCAAACGGCAGGCTGCGGTGCTGTGCCACGTGTACTTTATGTAATGTTTCTAAATCGGCAGGTAGCTCTCTTGGCAAACCGAGCTTGGTTAAATAGGCATTCAGATCCGTCTTGTTCATAATCACTCTTACTTCGCTGATGGGTTGATTGCGTTCTACTCTAGCCCCTCTACCTAACTTCAGGTCAACTGCCTTTTCCGCTTTCCCTTCCGCTTTGAGGAGGCATCACACTCTTGTTGTCCACTCACCTTAACATTATTACGTATATGTAAAAATCATTTTCAAAATGGACGGATTATCATTTTTATTGAAACACCTAGAATGGATACCAGCAAAACGACGCAGCGCAGTAAGCAAACCTTAACTACGCTTATTACGTCACTCCATATACTGAGAATATAAAGGAAAATCCAATGACTGTTGAAATCAAACCTGGTCAAACTCACATCAAATCCAAGGCAATGGTTGCATGGGCCGCTGGCGAACCACTGAAAATGGAAGAAGTGGATGTACAGCTTCCTAAAGCGGGTGAAGTGCTAGTGCGCATCGTCGCAACAGGTGTTTGTCATACTGATGCGTTCACTCTGTCAGGCGACGATCCAGAAGGCATCTTCCCTTCTATTCTTGGTCACGAAGGTGGCGGTATTGTTGAAATGGTGGGCGAAGGCGTTACCAGCGTTGAGGTTGGCGACCACGTGATTCCTCTTTACACCGCAGAATGTGGCGAGTGTAAGTTCTGTAAATCGGGCAAAACCAACCTTTGTCAGGCCGTGCGTGAAACACAAGGTAAAGGTCTGATGCCCGATGGTACAAGCCGTTTTTCTATCAACGGTGAAACCATCTTCCACTACATGGGTTGTTCTACTTTCTCTGAGTACACGGTACTCCCTGAAATCTCGCTAGCGAAAGTAAACAAAGATGCACCACTTGAAGAAGTGTGTCTGTTAGGTTGTGGCGTAACAACCGGTATGGGCGCAGTTATGAATACGGCAAAAGTTGAAAAAGGCGACACGGTTGCGATCTTTGGTCTGGGCGGCATCGGTCTTTCAGCGATCATCGGTGCACGCATGGTGGGTGCAAGCCGCATCATCGGTATCGATATCAACGAAAGCAAATTCGATCTTGCAAAACAGCTAGGCGCAACCGATGTGATTAACCCACAGAAATTCGACAAGCCTATCCAAGAAGTGATTGTTGAAATGACTGACGGTGGTGTTGACTACTCATTCGAATGTATCGGTAACGTAAACGTGATGCGTCAGGCACTTGAGTGTTGTCACAAAGGTTGGGGTGAGTCGGTGATCATCGGTGTTGCGGGTGCAGGTCAGGAGATCTCAACTCGTCCATTCCAGCTCGTAACTGGTCGTGTATGGCGTGGCTCGGCTTTCGGTGGTGTTAAAGGCCGCTCTGAGCTTCCAGAAATCGTAAACCGTTACATGGCTGGTGAGTTTGGCTTGCAAGAGTTCATTACTCATACAATGGGATTGGCTGACGTAAACAAAGCGTTTGATCTGATGCACGAAGGTAAGAGCATCCGTACTGTTATTCATATGGATCAATAATGCTGCCTCAGGCTCTCCTTTTGGGGAGCCTGAATTCATTCTGTTGTTAGAGAGTTTATTCATGACCATTGAAAATGTAAGCCAGGCCAAAGTGTTTGGCGGTTGGCACAAACAATATACACACGAATCCAAAGCCCTAAACTGCACGATGCGCTTTGCGATTTTCTTACCACCGAATGCCACTAAATCGAACCCCGTACCCGCTTTGTACTGGTTGTCGGGCTTAACCTGCACCGATGAAAACTTTATGCAGAAAGCGGGCGCATTTCGTATGGCGGCCGAGCTTGGCATTGCGATCATTGCACCAGACACGAGTCCAAGAGGCGAAGGTATCGCTGACGATGAAAACTATGACCTGGGTAAAGGAGCTGGCTTTTACCTTAATGCGACTCAAGCACCTTGGTCACTGCATTACTTCATGTACGATTACGTGACTAAAGAGTTACCAGAGATCATTGAAAGCAATTTCCCTGTCTCAGAAGTAAAATCCATTTCTGGGCACAGCATGGGAGGTCACGGAGCATTAACCATTGGTCTGAAAAACGCAGAACAATATCGCTCAATATCGGCGTTTAGCCCTATCTGTAACCCAGTCCAATGCCCTTGGGGACAAAAAGCCTTTACTGCTTACTTAGGCAAAGATATTGAGAGCTGGAAACAATACGATGCAAGTGAGCTTCTCAAGCAAAAACCATCACCACTTCCTATTTTGGTTGATCAAGGGGATGCTGATGGCTTCCTCAACGAGCAACTTAGGCCAGAAGCGCTGGTTGCTGCAGCAAAAGTGCATGATTCAAACCTGAACTTAAGAATGCAATCTGGTTATGACCATAGCTATTATTTCATCTCAAGCTTTATTGACGATCATCTCAACTTCCATGCGAAGTATTTGTTTGCCTAATTCATAGAAGTAA
>NZ_WXWT01000490.1:0-17201 GCF_009904725.1 Vibrio sp. V43_P6S15P86 | reverse complement strand
GTTCGTGAATATGGCGCTTTTTTACACAACGCTGACTGGAATCGCGCTATCAATAGTTGAACGATATTGGTGCTATTTAAACGACTTAGAAAAGCTATATTTTGCTTGTTTGAGTATCTAAAAATCATCACCAGAATAGATGCAAAAGGTGTTCTGAAAAATAAAAAAGCCAGCGATATGATTTCGCTGGCTTGATGTGTTGCTATAACAGTTACCCTTTCCACTCATACAACGCTGGTATACGAATTTGCTCACCTTGGAACTCGACAATCACCGCTTGTGGTTGTATTTCTCTTAATGTGACCTGCCCATCAACAACGTCTCCTTGATGATACTCAACATTGTTAATTTTCACCCAACGGCGATTTTCATCACTAGCGTACATATGGGTTTGCAAATTAAGCGCAGGTAGACGCCCTTGCCACTGGTGAGCGTTGCGCTCTAAATCGTTCACGCGTGCCGTTTGTGGTGAAGGCGCATCACCTCGGGATAACGCATTTTCGACCTTTCGCGCCAAATCAGGAGATAATGAGGACAAGTCAAGATCATCCAGAGACAAACCTAGGTCCTCTTCAACTACTGAAGAGCCTTGGGTTGGTACAGATGTTTCTATCTCGTCTTTGTTTGCTGTATTACTCACGTATTCATCAGATGTTGCAAACGTACCAAAATCACGAGACAGCTCTGCACTTGGCCACTCTCTTGGCAATTGCGCCAACTGAGTAGTTTCAGGATAGTCCAATGCTTTGAACGGTTGTTCCGCTTCCATCTTGACCTTAGGGGCGGAAGTACTAGCTTCAGCATGAGGCGTAAGGAGATCTAAATACCAAGCAACTCCGATTGCAGCAACGGTGATCGGCAACAAGAACAAACCAATATGTTTCATGGCTGACATTATGCGTCCTCCTTCTCGATTCGTGCCAGTTGAGGCGCATCTGGCTGCACGTTTTGTTGAAGACGATCTAGCGTTCGCTTACCTGCAATACCATCGACACCAATTCCTTGCCAACGTTGAAATAACTCGACTCGCTCTTTCATCGCACCATCAAAAATAGACGTTTCAAGCAGTGGCTCACTCACCGCTTCTGCTAATAATCGGTCTAATACTTCAATCGCAGGGCCTTCCATGTCTAAACGTAATGTTTCATTCAGCGGAGCATGCCACAGTTCGATAATATTGCCCTGCCACAACGGCTTTAGCCACGAAATTGGCAGACGAAGACGCTGCTTACCATTGAGCACTTCAGCTTGGTCATTACCGACGGCATATAGAATGACATACCCAACATCACCTTGATAATTCAACTCCAAGATCACAGGGCGATTTTGTTGCATCAACAGCGGCCAAGTCGCCATTTTACGCTCACAACGCATAGTCGACTGCGGTTCTGACAAACAAAGATTATCGCGAACCGATGCTTGATACCCCCACAAACGATACAAATCATTTACAGCGAGGTTCGACTGTTTTTGTGTTAACAATAAATCACGCTGCTCATCCGTTAACTGTTGGCTTACGACGGTTGGTGTTGGCTCTACTCTGGGCTCCGTCACTTGTGTCAACACTGACGGAGCTTGAGCTGACATATAATTCACGACCGCCCACCCCGTACTTAATGCAGCAATAAGGCCTACCGCGACAGAGCCCCAAGCAGGCCAACGGAAAGTCCGGCGCTCTTTTTTATCTTGCTGATAAATATCTGCCTGAAACTGCATCACCTCTTCACAGGCCTGCTGAACGGTTTGCTTATCCACAACCACATTACCCTGGTGATAACTAATGTTGAGGGATTTGTCACAGATAAGGTTGATGAGCCGCGGTATACCGTGACTGTATTTGGCTATAAGTTTACAAGAAGCACGATTAAACAGTTGCTGGTCGCCACCTGCTGTATGTAGTCGAAATGCGATGTAATCTTCTGTCTCTTTTTCATCCAACGGCAACAAGTGATAACGCCCGGTAATACGCTGAGCAAGTTGGCGTAGTTGTGTTGTTTGTAATAACCGCTGCAATTCAGGCTGCCCGACCAACAACACTTTGAGTAGTTTTCTGGTATCGGTTTCCAAGTTAGTCAACAAGCGCAACTGCTCTAAAACGTCGGCAGCAAGGTGTTGAGCCTCATCAATGACCAGCAATGTCTGCCAGCCTGAACGATAATTACGCAGCAAATATTGATGGATAACCTGGTTTAGCTGTTTGAGGTTTGCATCTGGCGGATAGGTGATTTTGAACTCATCACAAATGGCTTCGAGCAAGTCTCTACTCGAAAACGTGGGATTGAGAATAAGACCCGCTTTGGTGTTATCACCCAAATTCGCCAGCATCGCTTTTGCGACGGTCGTTTTGCCTGTACCTACTTCGCCAGTAAGCATAGCAAAGCCACCGCCATCGCCTAGCCCAGCTTGGAGATGTGTGATTGCCTCTTTGTGACGTTGGCTTAAATACAAATAACGTGAGTTTGGAACAATCGAAAATGGTTGTTCGACAAACCCAAAAAAGTCCTTATACATTAGGCTCTCCAGCTAAAAAACCACCTGGGAATAGTCAGACATGGTATAAACGCTCTTCTTCTATTCTTAGGAGTAAAGAAAAGTACCATTGCTTGCTACAATGTCCAACGGCATATCCATAAATTAAGAGGTAATTCGTGCAAGTTTATTTAGTAGGTGGTGCAGTTCGAGATAAATTGCTCGGAATTGATAGTTATGACAACGATTGGGTGGTCGTAGGCGCGACGCCTGAGATGATGCTGTCCCAAGGATACACCGCCGTTGGTAAAGACTTTCCTGTATTTCTGCATCCCAAAAGTAAAGAAGAACATGCCCTTGCACGAACAGAGAGAAAGTCAGGCTCTGGTTACACTGGCTTTGAGTGTTTCTTTGATCAAAGTGTCACCTTAGAAGAAGATTTAATTCGTCGTGATTTAACCATTAATGCAATGGCAATGGATGATGCAGGTAAACTCCATGATCCTTACGGCGGCCAGCAAGATCTCAACGATAAACTGCTACGCCATGTATCAGACGCCTTTGTCGAAGACCCTCTACGCGTTTTACGTGTCGCTCGCTTCGCAGCGAAGCTTGCTGATCTAAACTTTACGGTTGCCGACGAAACCATGCGGTTAATGCGTCACATGGCAGAGTCCGGAGAGCTGAGCACACTGACTCCCGAGCGTGTTTGGCAAGAATGGCATAAATCTCTCTCTACTCCTCGCCCTGATATTTTCTTATCGGTTCTACGAGACTGTGGTGCATTAACCGTGGTGTTACCTGAAATTGATGCACTATTTGGCGTACCTCAACCTGAGAAGTGGCATCCAGAAATCGATACTGGCATCCATACTTTGATGGTGGCAGAGCAAGCCGCAAAATTGAGTAACTCACTCCCCGTCAGGTTTGCCGCCCAAGTGCATGACTTGGGTAAGGGCGTGACGCCAGAGAGCGAATGGCCAAGCCACAAAATGCATTGCCATACAGGATTAAAACTGATCAAAAAGCTGTGCGAACGTGTCCGGGTACCAAATGAGTTTCGTGATTTAGCCTTGATGGTGTGCGAACAGCACTCCAATATTCATCGCGCGGCTGAACTTAAACCACAAACCATAATTAAAATACTCAATAAACTTGATGTGTGGCGTAAGTCCGAACGTCTGCAAGATATCTTGCTTTGCTGCCAAGCGGATCACGCTGGTCGTAAAGGACTGGAAACGCAACCATATCCACAGGCGGATATTTTTAGGCAAGCCTACCAAGCAGCAGCGGCAGTTGACGTTCAAGCCATTATCAAAGAGGGCTTTAAAGGCCCTGCGATTCGTGACGAGCAAGAAAAACGACGTATTGAAGCAGTGAAAGCAGCACTTAAGAAGTAACGAACAAACAAAAACGCCCGCGGATTTCGCGGGCGTTTTTCGTTAACATCAATTATGCACTTAATAGAAAAGCGAACAAACCGACGCCCAAAATGAGACGGTAAATCACAAACGGTGTCATGCCCATTCGTGAAATCATCTTCAAGAAGAAGTGGATACAGATGTACGCACTGATAAACGATGTGATAATGCCAGTCATTAAGAAACCAACATGGACAGGTTCACCACTGGTCACTAACTTCATGCCTAAGTAGCTACCAGCTAATGTAATGATTGGGATCGACATTAAAAACGAAAATCGGGCAGCCGCTTCTCGAGTAAAGCCAAGGTAAAGCGCTGCTGTGATGGTCGCCCCTGAACGTGAAGTTCCAGGAATCATCGCTAAGGCTTGAGCAATACCGATAAATACAGCTTTCTTCCAACCCGCTTGGTATTCATCGGCAACGAGTTTAGCGTTTTTGTCTACCCACCATAGCAACAGGCCAAATACGATCGTAGTAGTCGCGATGACGTAAGCGCTACGTAGATACACTTCAATGATGTCTTTCATCAATAAGCCGAACACACAAGCTGGAATCGTCGCAATCACGATCATCCAAACCAATTTAGCTTCTTTACTGCGATCTCCTTTAAAGATCGAAGCAAATAACGCTTGAAACAAAGTGATTACTTCATGACGAAAATAGATCACGACAGCCATTAATGTACCGACGTGAACAGCAACATCAAAGGCTAGACCTTGGTCTTCCCATCCCAAAATGGCGGAGGGCAGGATCAAATGGGCAGAGCTCGAAATAGGCAAAAACTCTGTCAGACCCTGAATCAGAGCCAGAATAAAGGCTTCAAAATAACTCATGTAAACAACTCAAATTAAAAATGAAAAAGAAACAGGTTTGAGTGAATCGACTGGCTGCATTGCATGCCAAATATCTGCGACTGTGCGTCCATCGCCTGGGATCACTAATTGAGGTTCGAGATCATACAGAGGCTTTGTGACAAAAGGATATTTGTAGATATCACTGCGAGGTAGCTCAGGTTTTTTCTTGGAGACACATTCACCGAACAACACTATATCGAGATCCAGTGTTCGATCCTGATACTTTTGCGCATTTTCTTCGCGTCCCCACTTAAATTCAATCTCACGTAGCTGATGACTCAACTCTTCTAATGACAACTCGGTACGCATTGCAACGACAAAGTTGTAGAAGTTCTGGCTGCTAAAGCCAATAGGTTCACATTCATATACCGGCGATACGAGGAGACTTTCTCCAAGCTGTAGCAGCTCCTGATACGCAGCGAGCGCATGTTGTTCTCTTTCTACATTCGTACCAACACCGATATAGGTGGTGATCATGCTTGACCTCGCTCAATCACGACACCAACAGCGCGTGCTTGTGGCACTGCACCAGGTTTTGCTAAACGGATTTTCACCCAAGGCACAGAGAAACGCTGCATGATAAGCTCTGCCACTTCTTCGGCTACGCGCTCAACCAACAGAAAACGACCATTTTCAATATGGCTCAGTACCGCCTCACTCACTTGCGAGTAATCCAACGCATCTTGCACATCATCACTTTTACCCGCAGGCTTATTGTCGTGCGCCATTTCGATATCCAGAACCAACTTTTGTTTAATTTGTTGTTCCCAGTCGTACACGCCAATCGTGGTGATTACTTCTAATTGTTCAATAAAAACTTTATCCAGAGCCATCTTATGTCCTTCTATTACAGAGGTCGGATACCCGTGAGGGGTAATTTGATCGTAGTATTCTATACCTAAGTAACATTTACTTGGGTCATCACAATGTTACTTAGGTATAAACTGCGAAAGCATCTTTATATACAAGAAATCACATAATGCAAGCTCTATCACAGTGAGGATTTCTGCATTATGTGAATTCGAGGTATGATAGCAACTACGCGGGAACCGAGCATTAAATTCCAATCCATCAAGGACTTCTATGGACGCACTGGCACTGATAATGACAATGGCCGCCTATTTACTGGGTTCGGTTTCCAGTGCGGTTTTGATCTGTCGACTCTTAAAACTGCCAGATCCACGCAGTGTAGGCTCCAACAACCCTGGAGCAACGAACGTATTGCGTATTGGCGGACGAGGAGCCGCTGTTTCAGTCTTGTTGTGCGATATGCTCAAAGGCACCATCCCCGTGTGGGGCGGATACTTTCTTGGTATCGACCCTATCATTCTTGGCGTCATCGCCATTGCTGCCTGTCTTGGGCACATGTACCCCATCTTTTTCCACTTTAAAGGCGGAAAAGGTGTCGCAACCGCGCTTGGCGCTATCGCTCCGATTGGTTTGGACTTAACAGGATTAGTGATGTTAACTTGGCTGTCAGTAGCCGCGCTATTCCGCTATTCATCCTTAGCGGCTCTCGTCACGGTTTTGGTCACTCCGTTTTATACTTGGATGTTTAAACCGCAATACACGTTACCTGTTGCTATGCTGTGTTGCTTAATCGTATTTAAGCATCATCAAAATATTCGGCGGCTTTTGTCTGGCGATGAGCCCAAAATTGGCGAAAAGAAACTGACACAAAAAAACTCGGCTTAATGCCGAGTTTTGTTTAGAGAGCGATGCATTCATTGGTTATGCATGAACTCGATTCAGGAAGTTCAACAACATTTGGTTGACGAATTCCGGCTGTTCTAAACAACTGATGTGTCCCGCTTGCGGAATTTCTACCAACTCACTGCCCGTGATACAGTCTTTCATTAAATACGATTCGAAAACCGGGCGAGGCTTATCTTCACAGCCCACCGCAATTAACGTCGGCAGAGCGAATTTTTCCGAATCTTCAATCACATCACGGCGACCAAACACCATGCGACCAATGCGAGCCACTTCAACCGCACGCTCACCACTCAGGCTTTCTAAACTGCGTTTGAATGCAGCGACCAACTCAGGATTCACCTGCTCAGCGTTATTAGCAAAAAACAATGGCACGACAGCTTCAATAATTGGCGCAGGCACCGCTTGGACTTGGCTGATGGTATCAAGCATTGCAAAGTACTTTTTATACGTAACTTCTGGCTCCCAACCAATGAAGGTATCCATCAATACCAGTGATTTCACACGTTGCGGTGCTTGAGCCGTCAGTTCCGCTCCCCACATGCCGCCAACAGATAAGCCCACCACCGAAAACTCTTCAATGTCCAAATGATCCATCAACGCCAACATATGTTGTGCATAATCAACTAATGACTCTGTCGATGCAGGGGCCGCTTCTGACTCACCATGTGCCCACAAATCTGGCACAACACAACGATATGACTGGCTTAAAACTTCAATTTGTGGCGCCCACATTTGGCTATCCCACAAATAACTGTGACCAAACAGTAATACTGGACCATCACCTTTATCAAGGTAAGCAAGTTGCTGACCTTCAATTTCAAACTTATTCATTGTTATATCCATTTCTTATTCTTCCGCACTATCCTATCACTGAAACGATACCGAACTGCTCGCATCAGTCAGAGTGTAAACGAAGCTTTTCATTGAATAGCTAAAAATAAAGGCCTCTGATGAGCAGAGACCTTTATCGTAGTGAATCTATTAAACCTACCGCATAAGTTTGATTAAGCGACTGGCGTCAGTTGGTCAATCGGCCAACGTGGGCGAGCCTCTACCGACATATCAGCCACTTCGCCATTCTTCAAACGCTGCATGCCAGCGTAAGCGATCATCGCACCATTATCCGTACAGAACTCAGTTCGTGGGTAGTAAACCTCGCCGCCAACTTTCTTCGCTAGCTTCTCTAACTCTGCACGTAAACGACGGTTAGCACTCACACCACCAGCAATAACAATACGTTTCATGCCTGTTTGCTCAAGCGCGCGTTTACATTTAATCGCCAATGTTGCACACACGGCTTCTTCAAATGCCAGTGCGATGTCTGCGCGAGTTTGCTCGTCATCGCCATTCGCAGCAATCGTATTTGCTGTAAAGGTTTTCAGGCCAGAGAAACTCATATCCAAGCCAGGGCGATCAGTCATTGGGCGCGGGAACTTAAAGCGACCCGGCGTGCCTTTTTCTGCCAGTTTAGACAACAGCGGGCCGCCTGGGTAATCCAACCCCATTAGCTTCGCTGTTTTATCAAACGCTTCGCCCGCCGCATCATCAATCGACTCACCCAAAATTTTGTACTCACCGATGCCTCTCACTTCAACCATCATCGAGTGACCACCCGACACCAACACTGCCACAAACGGGAATGGCGGTGGGTTATCTTCCAGCATTGGAGCCAACAGGTGACCTTCCATATGATGAACAGGTACCGCAGGCACTCCCCAAGCATAAGCAATACTGCGACCAATAGTAGCGCCCACTAATAGTGCACCAACGAGCCCCGGCCCCGCGGTGTACGCGACACCATCAATGTCTTTCGAAGTTAAGTTCGCTTCTTTTAGTGCCTCTTTAATAAGAGGAATGGTTTTCTTTACATGGTCACGTGAAGCCAACTCAGGCACCACACCACCGTAATCTGCGTGCAGTTTTACTTGGCTGTAAAGCTTGTGTGACAGCAGACCTTTTTCATCGTCATAAATCGCGATGCCAGTCTCGTCACAAGAGGTTTCAATACCAATAATGCGCATGGTTTTCTCAGTATGCTTTCTGTATAGAGGAAATTTGGGCGTCATATTACCTCGCCTTGGTGCTGCAAACAAATTTTGTACAGACAATAATCGACAAAAGGCTTTACAAAGTAGTTGTGATCGGATTAAAATTCCGCACCATTTTTGATCAAGCTGGTAAGAGACCTAACAATTGTGATTTGGTCTGTTGAATACCAGCGTTAACGAATAACCCCTGAGGTGAAAGGCATATGCCAGTAGTTAAAGTACGTGAAAACGAACCGTTCGACGTTGCTCTACGTCGTTTTAAGCGCTCTTGCGAAAAAGCAGGTATCCTTTCTGAAGTGCGTCGTCGTGAGCACTACGAAAAACCAACTACAGTTCGCAAACGCGCTAAAGCAGCAGCTCAAAAGCGTCACGCTAAGAAGCTAGCTCGCGAAAACGCTCGTCGCGTTCGCCTGTACTAATAACTGAGCTCCAAAAGGAATTTAGTTATGGCTCTGATTGATCAACTCAAAGAAGAGCAAAAATTAGCGATGAAAGCCAAGGACAAATTGCGCCTTGGTACTATTCGTTTAGCCCTATCAGCAATCAAGCAACGTGAAGTTGACGAACAGATTACTCTGAACGATGACGACATTCTTGCAGTATTGACCAAGATGGTTAAACAACGTCGCGATTCTGTAGCGCAGTTTGAAGCAGCGGGTCGTCAAGATCTTGCTGATGCGGAACAAGCAGAAATTACCGTTCTTGAGGACTTTATGCCTCAACCACTGACAGACGAAGAAGTAGCGGCTCTCATCGAGAACGCGATTGCTGAATCTGGCGCAGCTGGCATGCAAGACATGGGCAAAGTAATGGGCGTTCTGAAACCGCAAATTCAAGGGCGTGCAGATATGGGTAAAGTAAGCGGTTTAGTTCGCGCTAAATTGGCTTAAGGTACCCCACCCAATTGCAGCAAGCCGTGCTATCCTTTGGAGCGCACGGCTTGTTTGTATCTGGATGGATGGAATGAAATCAATGGGCAATACGCTCATTCTTTTAAGGCATTCACTCCACTCATCATCTTCTTTTTTTGTTAGGTTTTATGGCTGGACACATCCCTCGCAGTTTTATCGATGACCTTCTAGCTCGACTTGATATTGTCGATATCATCGACGCACGTGTGAAACTTAAGAAAAAAGGCAAAAACTACGGCGCATGCTGCCCGTTCCACAACGAAAAGACACCCTCATTCAGTGTCAGTCAAGAAAAGCAGTTCTACCATTGTTTTGGTTGTGGCGCGCATGGAAATGCCATCGATTTTTTGATGGAATTCGACCGACTAGAATTCGTCGAAGCCATTGAAGAACTCGCTTCATACTTGGGTTTAGATGTTCCTCGCGAACAACGTAGCGGCGGTAATGGTTCGTTTCAATCAGGCCCACAAGCAAGCAGCAGTGAAAAACGTAACCTATACGACTTAATGGGCAGCATTGCTCAATTTTATCGTAACCAACTCAAACAGCCAGCAAGTAAGGTGGCGATTGAGTATCTAAAAGATCGCGGCCTGTCTGGTGAAATCGTCCAGAAGTTTGGCATCGGCTATGTGGCTGATGAATGGGATTTAGTTCGTAAGAACTTTGGCCAGAATAAAGAAAACCAAGACATGCTCGTCACTGGCGGCATGTTGATTGAAAACGATAAAGGCAACCGCTACGACCGATTCCGTGGTCGAGTGATGTTTCCTATTCGAGACAGACGCGGTCGAGTAATAGGCTTTGGTGGTCGAGTATTAGGTGATGGGACACCAAAATATCTCAACTCACCCGAAACCCCGATATTTCATAAAGGGAAAGAGTTGTATGGCCTTTATGAAGTACTACAAGCGTACCGTGAGCCACCACAAATTTTAGTGGTTGAAGGCTATATGGATGTTGTCGCGCTTGCTCAATATGGCGTAGATTATTCCGTTGCCTCATTGGGAACCTCGACAACGGGCGATCACTTGCAAGTGTTATTCAGGCAAACAAGCACCGTCGTGTGTTGTTATGACGGTGACCGCGCAGGCCGTGAAGCAGCGTGGCGTGCCATGGAAAATGCATTGCCTTACCTAACTGATGGTCGCCAGTTAAAATTCATGTTTTTGCCGGATGGAGAAGATCCCGACTCTTATATCCGACAAAACGGAAAACAAGCATTTGAGCAGCAAGTGTCTAATGCGATGCCCTTGTCTGAATTCATGTTCAGCTCATTGACTCAGCAGGTCGATATGAGCACGAAAGAAGGCATGGCAAAACTGAGTACTCTTGCGGTTCCTCTCATTGATAAAGTCCCTGGCGGCACTTTAAGACTATACTTGAGAGAATTGCTTGGCCGCCGTTTGGGTTTGGTTGATGAACGCCAACTACAGCAGCTAATTTCAAAACAAGGTAAAGAGGATAAAAGGCCTCAACCTCATAAAGAAATCAAGCGAACGCCGATGCGAGAAGTGATCGCGTTACTGATTCAAAACCCACAATACGTAAGTATGGTGCCAGATCTAACTAGCGTTAGAGATTTGCCCATTCCTGGTCTAAGTTTATTTGTTGATGTACTTGATAAATGCCAAGCGCATCCCCATATCAACACAGGCCAATTATTAGAGCATTGGCGAAACAGCCAAAATGAGACCCTTCTGTCTCGTCTCGCGAGTTGGGACATTCCACTCGATGAGGACAACCAAGAAGAAATCTTTTTAGACTCACTGGATAAAATTATTGCCCAGTGCGTAGAAAAACAAATTGAAAACCTGCAGGCCAAAGCAAGAAGTGTCGGTTTATCAGCCGAAGAGAAAAGGGAGCTGCTAGCACTTATGCTAGATTTAAAAGCGTAACCCTGTTTAATTAGTCAGCAACGATTTAATTTGTTATAGTAAGTGGTTTGCATTTCGCATACTGATTCCTTCACCAGATTACGAAGTTGGATACCGTCTATGGATCACAATCCGCAGTCACAGCTAAAGTCACTTGTTATTAAAGGCAAGGAACAAGGCTATCTGACCTACGCCGAAGTAAATGACCACCTACCTGCTGAAATCGTAGATTCAGAACAGGTAGAAGACATCATTCAGATGATCAACGACATGGGCATTAAGGTAGTAGAAACTGCTCCTGATGCTGATGATTTAGCACTGAACGATGACACAAATATTACCGATGAAGATGCAGCCGAAGCTGCAGCCGCTGCACTGTCTAGCGTAGAGAGTGAGATTGGTCGTACCACAGACCCTGTACGTATGTACATGCGTGAAATGGGTACTGTCGAACTTCTAACTCGCGAAGGCGAAATCGACATCGCAAAACGTATTGAAGAAGGTATTAACCAAGTTCAATCGTCTGTTGCTGAATACCCAGGTACGATTCCGTACATTCTTGAGCAATTTGACAAAGTTCAAGCTGAAGAACTGCGTCTTACTGACCTTATTTCAGGTTTTGTAGACCCAGATGCTGACGACACCGCTGCACCAACGGCAACACACATCGGTTCTGAACTGACTGAATCTCAGTTAGAAGAAGAAGACGATGAAGACGTTGATGACGACGAAGATAGCGATGACGATTCAGATGATTCTGAAGAAGATGTAGGTATCGATCCAGAATTAGCGCTAGAGAAATTCAACCAACTACGCAGCACCTATCAAAATCTTCAATTAGCAATCAACGAGTACGGCTATAACAGCCCGAAAGCAACCGTTGCTAATGAAATGATGCTAGACGTATTCCGCGAGTTTCGTCTAACGCCTAAACAGTTTGATCACCTAGTGAATGAACTGCGTACTGCTATGGATCGCGTTCGTACTCAAGAACGCCTGATCATGAAGTCTGTGGTTGAATACGGCAAAATGCCGAAGAAATCATTCATCGCGCTGTTCACTGGTAATGAATCAAGTGAAGCTTGGTTGGATGAAGTTCTTGCTTCAGACAAGCCATACGCTGAAAAGATCAAACGTAACGAAGAAGAAATCCGTCGTTCAATCGCTAAGCTAAAAATGATTGAAGAAGAGACTTCTCTAAACGTACAAAACATTAAAGACATCAGCCGTCGTATGTCTATCGGTGAAGCAAAAGCTCGCCGTGCGAAGAAAGAGATGGTTGAAGCGAACTTGCGTCTTGTAATTTCTATCGCGAAGAAATACACCAACCGTGGCCTACAGTTCTTGGATCTTATCCAGGAAGGTAACATCGGTCTGATGAAAGCGGTAGATAAGTTCGAATACCGTCGTGGTTACAAGTTCTCGACTTACGCAACGTGGTGGATCCGTCAGGCAATCACTCGTTCAATCGCAGACCAAGCTCGTACGATTCGTATTCCGGTACACATGATCGAAACGATCAACAAGCTAAACCGTATCTCTCGTCAAATGCTGCAAGAGATGGGTCGTGAGCCACTACCGGAAGAGTTAGCTGAGCGCATGCAGATGCCAGAAGACAAGATTCGCAAAGTTCTGAAAATCGCTAAAGAGCCTATCTCAATGGAGACACCAATCGGTGACGACGAAGATTCGCATCTAGGTGATTTTATCGAAGATACAACGCTAGAACTTCCGCTAGATTCTGCAACTGCAACTAGCCTTAAAGTGGCAACAAAAGACGTGCTTGCAGGTCTAACACCACGTGAAGCGAAAGTACTTCGTATGCGCTTTGGTATCGACATGAACACTGACCATACTCTAGAAGAAGTTGGTAAGCAGTTCGACGTTACTCGTGAACGTATCCGTCAGATCGAAGCAAAAGCACTACGTAAACTTCGTCACCCAAGCCGCTCAGAGACTCTGCGCAGCTTCCTAGACGAATAAACGCAGCGCATATAAGCTTTAGAAATCAAAAAAAGGTGACTTTAAGTCACCTTTTTTATTATCGACTGTGCTAAGTGGATAAAAACTAAGCGCAATTGCCCTAGTTGGTATCTAGACACCTTGCAACGCTTCCCCTATAATCGTTGTCCTATTAAGGCCCCTTAGCTCAGTGGTTAGAGCAGTCGACTCATAATCGATTGGTCCGCAGTTCAAGTCTGCGAGGGGCCACCATATTCTAGAAGGCGTAGCAGGTTAGTACCTGCTACGCTTTTTTGTACCTAGTGATTTTGGGTGTAGTTGTGGGTGTAGTTAGGAAGTTGCTTAGCTCACAATTTTGGACGCTTTGCTGAGCTTGCCAACATTTTTCCATCACGAGCAGAACAGAAAATTCGATAAGATAATAAAAAAGCGCCCCCTTTCACATAAGGGGGCGCTTTTTTATTATCTGCCTATTTTACTCAATTCCGTGTTTACGATCATACCAAATAGCTAACAAAGGCAAACCGATTGTACCAACGGTAACTAGAACTAAAAATAAAAGTTGAGCTAAAGTCATACCCGTTACATCCAAAAGTTGTACTAACATATTGAAACCCGCCCTAGTGTTCTTGTGGTTACATTTTAACCTAAAAATACAAAACTTGATAATGTGCTTACCGGCCAAGATAGATAACTGTAATCTCTTCTCGCTCATGCCCTAACTCTCTACTAATAATAAGGCGAGCTTCTTTATCTGCACTTTTTTGTTCTCTACTCAGTTCTCTGCTAGTTAAACCACCCGCTTTAGGTGCATTCATTCCTGTCAGTTCTATATATCGCTGTTGAGCATATTGATGGCGTAGACCATGGTTCTTGCATAACCCAACCTTCCTACAAGTATTTTCGTAGTGCTTTAGCTGTTGAATGTACTTTTTGCCTGCGGGAATCAGAGAGCCTCTTGGGGCAATAGCTATAGCTCGTTCTAATACCTGCTTTTGATATTCGTTTCTGATTGGTACCTCTCGCGCCTTGCCACCTTTAGTCCAAGAACCCATTAAATGAATTCTATCTGCTTTAACCGCGATACTGGGGTTAAACTTCAAAGCTTCTTCCCGCCTCAGACCGAATGCAGATTGTAGCTCTAACGCTATTTTTATATATGGGTCTGAGATTGCGTTAAACTTTACTTCATCAAGCTCTTTCGCCTTGTTGGTACTATTGTCACTGAAAACTCTCTTTCCTATCCCCAACTCTTCATTGGACTTGGGTAACAAATGCTCACGTCCAGTCTTTTCGAATACCCAACGAATATGTGCCATTCGGTTTTTTATAGTTCCAACGCTTAAGCCTTGACTTTGCCAATGCTCAACCAAAAATTTTACGTGCTTTAACTTAAGTGTATGTGGAGTTAAGTGCCTGTACCCTCCTCTCTTTAATTGTTTTTCGATTTGGATGAGGATGTTTTTACGTGCAGCTTGAGATGCATAACTCCCATCAATGTTGTGCTTCATTAACAAAACTAGGCCGTGTCGTAAGTTTGGTTTGCTCATGACTCTTACTCCTAAACAAATAAGAGCCATATAGCTCATATGGCTCTATCTACTTGAGAAAATGATGGAGAAACGTAATCAAACCACGTGAACCTGATGGTTAGTGATAAGCCCAATTCAAACTTATGGTTAGTAAGATGAATGCCTCAGAGGCGATTAGGGCAAGAGTGATGGTTTGTGTATCGATAGTTACGAATGTCGTACATGATCTACTTGAAGAAGCGTGAGCATCTACGAGAAGAGCATTGTGACGTCACAATGCTGGTTACGTTTCTTTCTCCTATTGAACATTTATGATTTATGAAGAGTCTTTATAGCGACGGCTACTTTTTTATTTACGTGATGAGGATACCAAGCCGTCACTTGGCTGTCACCAAGTGACCCCGCTTAAAAGAAATAACGAGAATATAGAAAAACAAGGTAATGCGCTCGCGGTATACCTCCTGTCACTACCTATTTCACAGCTAGTGACAGGAGGGCTTCAACGTGCGTTCTTTATGCTGTTGAGCAGTGGTTCTTTGATATCATCAATACATAGAACAGCTTCTTGCAAAGACGATTCAAGGCGTGGATCAAAGTAACCATACTGAACGAATATCTGACGTTTGATGTCATCTGGAGATTTTAAGTAATTGATTATATTTTCATCTGTAAGCTTAAATGGTGGCTCTTGGATTAACATGGCCGTAATTGCTTTAGCCATGACGGCGCGATGCTGTAAATCCAAACTTGTAATAGCATCTCTAAACATACCTTCTATATCTTCCATGTAGCGCTTCCAAATAAATTCGTCCATCTGCACCATACATACACCTTTACGTTGTTTTGTTCGCACTGCGAACATTTCACTCCTCTGCTAATCTTAAGTAGAAAGCGTAACCTATTACGTGACAAATGCATAAATCTGGCAGATTGAATATGGAATATAAAAAAGCCCTACGCTCATCTCAATCTTTGGGAGCATTTTCATTTCATTGCTTAAAGTTATTGTTTGTGTTTTGGAAGCTTCAAGTAAAAGCTCAAACATCGATCGCGAACATATTAGTTATGATGATGGTATTTCAGACAACACCTACTTTGATGACATCGGGTGTGAATTCGAGCGGGATTTAGAGGGTAAGTTGAGGAATAGGAGCACAGAAAAACGCCATAGAGATAATTCAGATTGGTAGCTGGTAAAAAGTGACTCAACGTTTACTGTACATTAAGTCACTTCATTCTAATTATAGGCTTCAGTCAAATATATTTGTTTGATGATAAGAGAAAGACCATAACCAATCGCCAGCTTCCGCTTCATCTAAAGGCACAGGCTCTTGGTTTAAGCCAAAGATCATCAATTTACTGCTTCTTCCATCTACACTATGAACCAGTTTAAGGTCAACAAGCTCAATTTTCCCATTAAATCTGCAAACGTAGTAAGAGCCTTCATTTGTAGGTTGGCTCATAAACCAAGGTGAGCGTTCTGGCCCTACTGCGCTAAAGCAATGGATATTCCTAGCAAAGTTAAATACCGCCTCAACGAGCTCCGGTTTACTAAATTCAGACGTAATCTCTACATCATGGGCAAGTTGAAATGGGGATATGCTCCAACCATAACGATTAAAGCTATCAACAAAAAAATCGATTAAGTTATCAGCATTATCTCTTAAGGTATCCATGTAATCATCTAGATAGAATCCAGGCCCACCAAACAATGAAAGATCCACATATCTAAATACTTTACCCCCCATAACTGACTTAGCCCAATCTAAAGCGGTGCTAAGGTTCAAAAACTGCTTTGTATCCTTACCGTAATCAACTATTACAAAATCAATGTCTTCTATCACAGAACATAGTGCATTATCATGATTTAACGGAGTCATGGGAGATAAGTACTCCTCATAATAACCAAACAACACGTTTCTCATGTTAACATGACAAGACATAGCTATACTTGTTTGGTTGCAATATTTAACTGATGCAGAATCAAACTGCTTGCTCCAATTACGCTTAGTACTATTCATATTTCCTTCCTTCTCGATGAGTGAGAGGCGAACTGCCCCTCAATGTCAGAAAGAATATTAAAGCCGATAAAGTTAAATATTTTTTTTAAGCTAACGGTTTCTGCATTTATCCCAGAAAGTGGAATTAACGTTCGCAGTGCGAACAAAAAGCGAGGCCTATAGCCTCGCGTACATAAATTTAATCTTTAAAAGTCTGTTCTTGCTCTACTAGCCAGTCAACAAAGTCTCGCTCACGCCAGCCTAAACAACGCCCATTTATCTTTATTGGCTTAGGAAAACACTTATCTTTCGCCCACCAACGCCAAATAGTCCTTGGACTGCGGCCCAGTGACTCTGAAACCTCTTTTAAGGACATGATTCTATCTCTTGCCATGAGTATCCTCCTTATTTC
>NZ_WXWT01000005.1:0-17325 GCF_009904725.1 Vibrio sp. V43_P6S15P86 | reverse complement strand
AATAATACCTGTATATAAGAAAATGCATTGATTGTTTTGAATGATGAATTGGTTGCTTCATTTCTTGAGGAAGTTAGAGGTTCGTTGGGAGTATTAACTGCGCTCAGAAGTGTGGGCAGAGCCCTCTAAAAATATAGAGGGCATATTGCTAGCGTTCAATAATCTGCACAACTTGATCTTTTGAAATGCTCATTTCTTTCCCATCCATGTCTTCATACTCGTACATACCCGTTTCTTCGTTAAGGTCTGGTTTACCGTAAGAAGTAATAATTTTTCCTTCATTTGTCGACATAAGATATTGGCTACTTCCGCATGCAGCAAGAAGTAAAGCAGTGGCCATTATAGTGAATATGCGCATAGAGTTTTCCTTTCAAACAAGTAAGTTAGGTACGACACCGATTTAACTATAGCAAAGGATATACGGGACGGTTTTTTATGATAGAGAACGAAAAAGCCCAGTCGAAACTGGGCTTTGGTAAGAGAGGTAATACGATTACTTCAGAACGGAAGTATTAGTCACACCCGTTAAAGTGTCATCCATTAAGAAGTCTGTGTTTTCCATTTGCATCTCAACGTGATGGTCAATATCAGAAAGTGTGCCATTTGGCGAAGCAAAAGTACTGTGCGATGCAGCAGCATTAAACTGTACAAAGCTCGCAGTTGCATTCACAGTAGTGTCCGTACTGTTCACAGTCTTCAATCCTAGCTTATTAGCAAGCGGTTCAGTACCCGCGAATGGTGCATTTGGAACGCTGTTTGGTACTGTGCTATCGCCATCCACCTCTGTCATAAAGAATGGTGTCGTTAGCGAACCAGATGCCACTAAATCTGAAGCGTTTGTGAACGGATCGACAGTGTCTAGTGTAGTCTGTGCTGCATAGATAAATTGTGAGAAACCAGCTTCTAAAGCTGCGACTTGAGCTTCCGTTGCCGCAGCCTCAAATGCTTCGTAACATGTTTTATCTTCTAGATCCGCACATGATGCATCAGCGTAATTCGCATAGTCTTTTGATGCTGCATAAGCGAGGTTATGTTTGATCTGAGGGCCGTAATTGTCTGAACCTAGTAACAAATTACCAATTTGTCCACCAGAGTTCTGTACTGATGCAGAGCTAAAGGTGTACAGCGCATCCGCAGTAGGGCTGCCCAATGTATTGTTTGCTGCTGCGACGGCAGATGTAGCCACAATACCGCCAAGTGAATGACCTAGCATTTTGACTTTTGAACCCGTCATTGGGTTGAAGCCTTGCAGAGGACCTCCAGCTAAAAGACCGCCTTGCGCCGATACTACCAAGCTAGCGCGCAAACCTAACACATCCAGAACACTTTGACGTAGGTTGTCACGCGCAACGGCTAAATTGGAAAGATTTAGATAAGCCAGTACATTCGCATTTGCGGAACGTTGTTCATCTAAGCTGCGCGTACCATGGATAGGTAAGTCAATAGCGATAACTGCCACACCTGCTTTTACCATATTGAACGCGAACGCGTACGCATTCTCTTTCGCTGAGGTGATGCCGTGTTGATAAATCACAACGTCTGTCGCGACGCCAGATTTAGGTGTGAAGACCAGTACTTCGACATCTTCAACCGATTTCACTACGGGAACAGGCGAGTAGCGAGTAATGATACGCTCACTATCAAGCTGGGTACCATCGGTAAGAGTAAGCTTAGCTCCAACAAGTTTTAGCTGCTCTGTAGGATCGGTAGCAAGCTTTGTCACATCAACAGGATCATTTGCAAAAACGCCTGTTGATAGCTGCTGAACCATGTTTGCTTGCTCGTTCGGATCCGCTAATGCTGCGCTTAGCTTCGCTAGGCTTGGCATCGCAGATACCATTGGTTGCATGTTCCAGCTTGCGCCTTTTTCCAGGTAATGAGGCAGTCTTACCACACCTTGTGTCACGCTTACATTGGCACCTGATTGCATGTAAAGGCCTTTAATTGCCGTTTTAGCTGCGTCTAGATCGCTAATGTATTTACTAAAGTCATCGTCAGAGTCTAGCGCAGTGCTAAAGTCTTGGGTTTCACCGAGCGTTATTGTGTAGGCCGTTGATAAGTCAACTGAACCTTCGTTTGAGTCATTTTTGTAAACGGTATTTAGTGTGTTTGCGCCGGTAGAAAAACCAGTAGCGGTTACTCCTTTGACTGCCGCTAACGTATCACCTACAGACTGGGTACTGAACCATGAGGAGTAAACGATGTCGTTAGGGTTAACTTGAGCTAAACCAAAAATGCCTTCAACCGCTTGTGTCACCGCTTGAACAGAAGCAAGAGCACCAGTTTCATAAACGATTTCTTTCGATTTACCTGTCGCGTAACTGGCTGATGTACCGATTGGCGCACCATTCACGTCAGTAACATCTTGTGTTACTGCAAAAATGTACTCGCTTGACTCATCAAGCGCAGCCAAGAACTGGATATATAGAGAGTTGCCTTTTGCTTGAACAACGTAGTCTTGGTTCTGAACGAGAACGTCTTCGATTGGGTTAGATTTACCGTCCCACTCGGTTAAGCGTTGGTTAATCTTGATGACTTTAACACCAGACGGCAACATGCCCGTTGCAAAACCATCGCCTTTAAAGTTCAGAACGATTGGCATAGACGTTGACCATCCATCCATCGTATTCATCGAGGCTCTAGGGTTGGTTAATGCATCATCGCCATCAGTTGGCAGACCAAGCGTACCATCGCTTGTGTCCATTAATAAGTAAGACGGTGCCGGTACATCTACGTTCGCTCCTTGAAGCGTGAAACTGATGGATGTTTCGCGATCAAGCAATGCTTGGACTTCATCTTCAAATTGAACTTTGTCGGAAGTACCAGAGCTGGAGGTATTATCACCACAACCAGCAAGAAGGATTGCAGAACAAAGCATTGATAATTTAAACGTGTGTTTCATTGGTTTACTCCGTAATCCCATTATTTGAAGGTGTAGTTCATCTGTACCGCGCTGATGTAAGCAGTACCTTCTGAGTCAAACTTAATCTCTTCACCCAGAGCATTTGTCTCAGTGAAAGAGCCTGATTTACTCTTAACAAGTGCAAAGCCTGCATCGAAAGTTAAATTCTCATTCATTGCGTAAGTTAGGCCCGCGCTGTACCAAAAACGGTCACTGTCAGGGATACTCAATGTCGCTTCACCTGCTTGTTCGTCGTACGCAAAACCTGCACGGAATGTCCAATCCGCATTGAGGGTGTAAGTTGCACCAATAGAATAACGGTTGTTGTCTTCGTATTTCTCTGGTTTGTAGAAACATTGACCAGCAGTTCCATCATTACATTGAGGACTCGTCGCTTTCAGTTCTTTAAATGTGCTCCAATCGGTCTGTTGCCAGCCGTAATGTACTGCCCATTGTTCATTCAGTTGATGGAAAGCCGATAATTCGATAATTGAAGGGAGAGAGATTTTTAAACGGCCATCCACTTTTGGTGATGGAGCTCGGCCTGAGTCGTAACTACTAAACTCACCGTCGTCAAAATCTAGATCAACTTTAGAACGGTAACCAAAGCCAAAACGGTTGTTTTCATTTAGCTCGTACAAAGCGCCAATATTCCAACCCCAAGCAAAAGTTTCACCTTCCATGCCGACAAGGTTATCGGACTTATTACCCCCTAAAATACGGGCGAGTGCGCCTTTGTGGCGAGTCAGCTCTGCTTCAGCGTAAACTAGGTTGATACCACCCCCGACACTGAAAGACTCGTTGATACGGTAAGCGACATTAGGGTTGATGTTTACTGAAAGTAGGGAAGTGTCACCCGCCATATCACCTGCGGAAATATCATTTGGATAGTCAGTGGCAACACCGTATGTTGTGAACATACCGATACCCCAAGCCCAGTTATCATTGATAGGGCTGATGTAATAACCCGCTGGCACGATCTGTAAAGGGGCGACATCTTTCGCGTGTTCATTGTTTACAGTGTCGTACACATCGACTTCAGGGTCGATGATAGATAACGCGCCCGAAAATTGAGCTTCTTTGAAAAGTGTCATTGCTGCAGGGTTACGAGCAAGGACGCTGGCATTATCTGCGACAGCCCCTTCACCTGAAAATGCTCGACCAAGACCAGATGCCGAATGTTCAGCTACCTGGAAGCCCGCTGAGTGGGCATTACACGCAAACAATATTGAAATTGTAAGCAGAGAGCAGTGCTTCTTGTTCATCCTTGACCCTCCTAGGGTGTCATAATGCTGGACCGAAGTCCTTGTAATTGTTGTGTGGTACTTACACCAATTGTTAATACGCTAAATACAACGGTGATGTAAATGTAATGTTAATTGTATGTTTAATAACTTGTCAAAGTTTGAGCGTATTTTGCGTTTTAAATATGATGCATAGGTCAAACGATGGCTTGTAAGGGCATGTATTATCGTTATATTTTTGAAGAGAATGGTACGACCAGAATTGTTTTGCGAGCTTTATAGTTAAATAACGATCAAATCGAGAGATAGCTCGCTTTGCTGTTTCTTCACTTCACAGGCATAATTCGCGCTCGCTATGTAGTTATTCAATAGACGCAATAGGAACCGCATTGGAATTACTGAATGTTGAATTTTTAGGTCGTTCGCTAAGGCTCGAAGGATCGATGGCTGGTTGGCAGCAGTTATATTGGGATAACACCTTGGTGTCCCAAATAGATGCCAGTGATAATGTTGCAGACACTTGTCTTCACCAGTTTAGACTCTCTGCAGGGGAAGAAGTCCTGGTATGCCATTTGGAGTGTTCATTAACATGGCAACCATTTGAATTGAGTTACAAGGTCACAATTAACGATGAGCTTATTAGCGAAGGTTGCCGAAATGAAAAAGACATCGAACGCCAAGTACCAGAAGTTGAGCCGCCAACGGAAAATCGTTTAAGTGTGATAGGGCTAGTATCGCTTGGGATGAAAGCACTCAAGAGTGCGAAAGTAATCAAAGTGGCGCTAGCATCTGCAAGTCTTGCTGCATATTCTTGGCTATTTTCTATCGAGTTCGCGTTAGCTTTGATCGCCTGTTTAGTTTTCCATGAGTATGGCCATATTAGAGCGATGAAGTACTTTGGAATGAAGACCAAGGGCATCTATTTGATTCCATTTCTTGGCGGTTTAGCGCTGAGTGATGAAAAGATCAACACACGCTGGCAAGATGTGGTTATCTCGATTACGGGACCATTTTTTGGTTTAGTTCTTAGCATCGCGTTTACTTTGCTTTATTGGATGACTGGAGAGGTGATCTTCGCTGGCCTAGCAGTGTTTAACGCGTTGCTCAACCTGTTTAATCTGCTGCCTATTCTGCCATTAGATGGTGGTCATGTACTCAAAAGCATTACCTTCTCGATGAACACTTGGGTTGGATTAGTCGGCAGTATAGCTGCTGCCTTGTTGGGTATTTTTATCAGCTATTCTTTCGGGCTGACGTTGCTAGGGTTTTTATTGTTAATGGGGATGCTAGAAGTGGTCATGGAATGGAGAGGTCGACATCATAGTCATTTATTGCCGTTAACCCGTTACGGACAACTCTTCTCACTTGCTTGGTACTTGGTTTCTGTCGGTGGTTTTGTCGCTATCATTTGGTATTTTGCTACCCTTGGAGATAGCCTATTGAGCTTGCCACTACAGATACTGGGTACTTAAACTATTCCTTATACCCATTAAAAAAGCTCCCTAGGGAGCTTTTTTGCGAAAAATAGACACTGGTAGCAGAAGTTTAGCCACATTTTGGCGCTTTCGCGTTATACGCAGGCAACTTATTTATGGTTGCTTGTAAATCTTTAATGCGCGTACTGTGTGATGGGTGAGTTGAGAAGAATTCAGGCGGTTGAGAACCACCGGATGCAGCACTCATATTTTTCCATAAATCGACACTTTGACGTGGGTCGAAACCTGCTTTTGCCATGAATTCCAGCCCGACAATATCAGCCTCGGATTCCTGAGTACGACCGTATGGCAAGATAACACCGTATTGAACACCGACACCAAGTGCCGCCATCGTCATTTGTTGATACTGTTTGTACTCGGAAGCTCCAATGGCAACGTTTGCTAGAGACAACCCGGCATTTGCTAACTGACTTTGTGAGAGACGTTCATTACTGTGGTCAGCGAGGACGTGAGCGACTTCGTGACCAATGACTGTTGCCAACTGATTTTGGTTTTTCGCGACACCTAAAAGCCCTGTGTAAACGCCGATCTTCCCACCAGGTAGAGCAAACGCATTGACTTGTTCACTATCAAAAACAACCACCTCCCAATCTTTAAATCCAGCTTGCGCAGGGATGGTGTCAGTGATGTGTTTGGCAACGCATTGTACGTAGGCATTCGTTTTGCGATCTTTGCTGATTGGGATATCTTTCTTCATTTGTTCGAAAGATTTGGCGCCAAGCGATGACATTTCTTGATCTGAAAACATCAGGATCTGGTTACGGCCAGTCGGTGATGCGCTACATGCCGTTAAGCCCGCGATAGTTAAAAGAGCAGAGGCTTTCATCCATACCTTCATAATAGGCTCCATCTAAATTATTTTTGTTTTGAAGCAATAGTATATACCCAAATAGCAACATGATGCATGGATCAAATTATTCATCAACTGGCAAGGAGGCCAAGATGTTACACCTTGAAGTTAGACCTAAGTAAAGTCTATGCTAGCTCTCTAATAAATCGTTACAATCCGACAAACCAGTTTGTGAAATTAAGAGTAAAACAATGAGTATATGGAAAAAGCCCGTTAGCATAGAGATTCTGAATGCTACGTCAAAAAATACCCTGATCGAGCACCTACAAATTGAATACACAGATTTCACGGATGACTCCCTTACAGCAACCATGCCTGTATGTAGTTTTACTCATCAACCTTTAGGAATGCTTCATGGTGGCGCTTCTGTTGTACTCGCAGAAACATTAGGCTCTTTAGCTGCGAATTTCTCTGTCGATGAGGGGAGTTACTGTGTCGGTTTGGATATCAACGCGAACCATGTACGTGCAATGCGAAGTGGTCATGTGATTGGTACGGCAAAACCCGTACACCTTGGCGTTTCAACACAAGTATGGCAAATCGACATAACTGATGAACGAGGCCGATTAGTGTGTACCAGTCGCTTAACTATCGCAGTGAAGCAACATAAAACGAAGTCGGTATAAAGCAAGATGGTGATTGAGTTTTCATTAGGAAAAATCATTGCAACCCAGCGTGAAATCGTGATTAAGCTCTCCGGCAGTGCAATGGTGACCTTACAAGCGCAAATCGATTCTATCCAGTTACTGGGTAGAGGAGCGAACGTTGTTTTATCTCATGGTGCAGAGTGTAAATGGTCTATCAAGCTGGATAATGAGGAACAACTTGCCGATCTTGCACGAGAAATTGGCATCGATATTCAATAATTTACTGCGTGACGTTTGCACTTTTTGATAAAAATGAGGAAACTGAGCTTATCAACAATAAGATAAGAATTTCCTCTTTATGAGTAGCCCTCGTTTACGTGTTCAGTTCGAAACACTGTTTGAAAAATTCGCCGGTCACGATACGGACGTTCAGCTAGAAGACATTACCGAAGCGCTGTTTTGTACACGTCGCAATGCCCGTATTGTTCTCAATAAATTAGAAGAGGAGGGCTGGATTGAATGGCATCCAGCGGCGGGTCGAGGAAAACTTTCGAAACTCGTTTTTAAACGTAATCGAAGCGACGTCAGTGAAAACCTCGCCAGGCGTTATCTCGATGAAGGGAAAATTGGCCAGGCTCTAGATGCGCTTGATAACGATGCGGCACGATTGACGCAGGTTATCCAAGGTTATTTAGGGCTTCAGCATCGACAGGGCGAACAGGTGGTACGTTTGCCTTATTATCGACCATTGGCAATGTTAAACCCACAGAAACCGATGCGGCGCTCTGAACAGCACATCGCCAGACAAATTTTTAGCGGGCTAACTCGCCTTGATGAAAATGAACAACTTCAGCCAGATTTAGCCCACACATGGGAAGCCATTTCTGATACGCACTGGCGTTTTTATCTTCGTCGTGGGGTGCGTTTTCATAATGGTGAACCCTTATCAACCAGTTGTGTACTTGAAAGTGTGCTTGCACTAAGTAGCCTGAACCTGTTTTCTCACATAAAAAAGGTATCTTCACCACAGGAATGGACCGTTGATATTGAGCTCGTCCGTCCTGATCGCTACCTGCCTTTGGCGCTGAGTGAGTCGCAAGCAAAAATTTTGCTACCAAGCGCTTTGCGTTCAGAAAACTTCGATAGACAACCAATAGGGACAGGGCCGTTCCAAGTTAAAATGAATGATGATAAGCGTCTCATTTTGACTGCTTTTGATGGCTACTTTGGCTTTCGTCCCTTGCTGGACCAAGTTGAGGTATGGGTAATTGATGAAGCGTACTCTTCAATGGTCTATCCAAGCTTGTCTAAGCCAAAGATGGATAAACAAGGTTCATCTGATGAAGTCGAGCTTGATCCTGGCTGTACATTCCTATTACTAAACAAAAACACCGGGATTGCAAAAGATCCACGCTGGGCAGAATTCCTATCACAAACTCTCAACAGTCACCAAATTTATGCTCATGTTCCTCAGGATAAAGTGATGGAACTGGGAGTATTGCAAGCCTTTGGCCTAAAGCCAGGTTGGATTGACCTTAGGCCAGCAGAGGCGGGAACCGTGCCGCAGGCTGATAAGGTGATTTCCGTGGCGTATCAAAAAAAGCATCCGATGTTTCCAGTAGTTGCCAAGGCCATCAAGACACTCTTAAAACCGCACGGTATAGAGGTCGAGTTTATTCGTTATGATTCTCAACCGCCCGCACCGGAGGAAGTGGATATTTGGGTGAAAGCCATGGGCATTGCAACGAACCGGAATGATGCTTTGGCAGGGTGGCTTCTAGATTATAGTGATATTGAAAAGTTCAGCTCTGGTTACGATTTTAGCGACTGGGCGAAGCTCGTTGATCAGTGGCGTGCTGGTGTTTATCCAGACTTCCCTGCACGTGAGTTAGGACGTCAGTTGGTAAAAAGTTGTCAGGTGATTCCGATGTTTCACTGCTGGTTGGGTGTCAATAAAGACCACAGCGGTGCCTTACAAAATGCAAAGTGTAATGCCTTAGGTTGGTTTGACTTTAATAACGTATGGGTAAAACCTGATATAGAAAATAATCATGGCGAAACCGAATAAGAAACAGCCGACGAAAACCGTCGATATCTATTGCTCAAAGTGTAAAACTCAACTATTCAAGTACCGTAAAGGCGGAAAAGGCGCACTGGTCAAGTGCTTCAAAGAACGCATTGTTGACGATTTCACACAAACCCCATGCATCTGTCCCAGTTGCGGGCAAGAATTTGCAAGAGATACCCTAGTGAGGGGAACGCCTGCTTACAAAATGATTGGCGGCAAAGTGACAATGAAATAATGAAGGGCTAGAAAATGAGTATAAAACATGACTACTGCATGGTGTTAAGCACAACCAGCAACGAAAAAAATCGAGATCAGATCATTAAAGGTTTGCTAGATGCCCAATTAGCCGCGTGTATTCAAACGATGCCTATTGAAAGTCACTATGTGTGGAAAGGGGAGATTTGTACTGACAACGAATGGTTGCTGGTGATCAAAACTCGTCGAGAGCTCTATGAATTGGTGGAAGAGAAAATAGAAAACCTGCACGAATACGAGGTCGCTCAAATCGTACAGGTTCCAATTGTTGATGGGTTTAACCCTTATTTAGAATGGTTGAGAGAATCGACGTTGAGCCGACATTAAGAATAACGACAACACTGCACCAACGGTATCGCACAACATATCTTTCTGGGCATCCCATATGTCACCTTGTGAGCCCAGAAAGGCAATTCCCTCATCGCCACCAGCCAACTCCGCATACCACCATTCGATAATCTCATAGCCAGCAGCAAGTGACATAATAGCAAACAAAGCAAACCAGCAAGAGAACGCTTTGTTGAACCGTTTTTTGTTTATCAAGTATTCAGCGATCGGATATGCGTAAAGGCCAATTGAAAAGTGCGCAACGCGATCAAAATTATTTCGCTCTGAACCGATCATGTCGTTAAACCAGTCAAACGGCACTTCGGAGAACGTATATTTCGCACCGATAGTGTGCAAACAGAGCCAGATGAACATTAAAAAGTAAGCCGTATTACTGAATTGATAGCGAATCGAAATCGCCCAAATAGCAACAAGAACACCAATCGCCGGGATAATCTCCGCAAACCAAACTGCACGTGAGTTAGGTTCCAACGCAGAAAATAAAAACACGATGGCATAAAAAATCGTCAATCCTAAGAGTGTCGAGGTGCTTTTCATAGAGTTACTTGATCCTTCAATTTATCTTACAGTGGGACTCCATAGACTTGGGTAATGATTACACTTAATTGAACGGTGTGCAATTGTTATTTTGATGGTGTTTTTGATCACTGAAAATGTTGATTTATTGCCAAACTGCTCAACATTAAAACGTTTGCGCGTGCACTTTTCATTAAAGTTTGATTTACAACATGCCCATCCATAGAATCCGTGATTCAGTCTAATAAAAAAGAAGTAAAGCCATGAAACTGGAAACTGTCGATTATCTTGCTGACGATGCTGCTCAACAGTTCGTTACCTCTCTGCGCGAAACAGGGTTCGGTGTGTTGAAAAACCACCCGATTCCACAAGAGCTTGTAGAGTCAATTTACAAAAACTGGCATGAGTTTTTCTGTTCAGATCAAAAGAATGATTTTCACTTTAACGTAGACACCCAAGATGGCTACTTCCCACCTTCTGTGTCTGAAGTAGCGAAAGGGCACAAAGTGAAAGACATCAAAGAGTACTTTCATGTTTACCCTTGGGGCCAGATCCCAGAGCAACTTAAAGCTGAAATCTTAGAGTACTATGAGCGGGCGAATGCATTTGCTCAGGAGCTATTAGGCTGGGTTGAAGCGTACGCACCTAAGGACGTTCAAGAGAAGTTTTCTATCGCGTTGTCAGAAATGATCAATAACAGCGACAAAACATTACTACGCGTTCTTCACTACCCACCGATGACAGGCGAAGAAGAGCCTGGCGCTATTCGTGCTGCTGCGCATGAAGACATTAACCTGCTAACGGTTCTGCCAGCCGCTAACGAGCCGGGGCTGCAAGTAAAGAGCAAAGAAGGTGATTGGATTGATGTACCCTGTGACTTTGGTAACTTAATCATCAACATTGGTGATATGCTTCAAGAAGCGTCGGGCGGTTACTTTCCTTCAACGACTCATCGTGTAATCAATCCAACGGGTGGACGTCAAGAAAAGTCGCGTATCTCATTGCCGTTGTTCTTGCATCCAAAACCAGAAGTAGTTTTGTCTGAGCGCTACACCGCACATAGCTACCTTATGGAACGTTTACGTGAACTAGGGGTTATTTAACCTTTACGTGATCTCCTTACAAAGGCCGATGGTTGATGACTATCGGCCTTTTGTTGTTTATGGTACAAAATGATACCCACGCTTCATTCGGTGCCACAGAAATTAGGCCTGAAACACGCGTCAGCAAGCATTTTACCAGTACAGATGAGCAGCTTTCTCTGAGATTAGTGTGATGCTTCAATATTAAAAACAGAGAGGATGAATGGAAGGACAACGCACGGTCAGTAGTATTGAGACTCATGCAATAGAAAACCCGTTGCTTTGGCCAATGCTAGAAATTCTTAGAAAGCAGCCTTCCGATTGGAAAGTTCACACCTTAGCAAGCAAGTTGAGTGAACAGGGCTACATTTCGAAATTGGATGATTCTCCTGATAAGGATTTATTCAAACGAAATTTCTTAATCATGAACGCGCTATACCAACTGCAAGAAACGCTTTACCCAGATGCCTGGCTGCAAGTTGAAGCGATGAATATCCAGATGATGTCTTCGTTAGAAGCTTCGAGGCATATCGTTGATATTAACGACCCTTTGCGTGAATATTATCTGGATTGGCGCAACTACGAAGCGGACGAAGATGAAGTGCGTCGATTGTTGAATGAATTTTGGACCACTTATCAAAAATTCATTGGTGGTTCGTCTACAGTCAGTGTGGATAAAACAAAAGCACTCTCACTGTTTGAGCTTAACCCTGATGCAACACCCGCAGAAATTAGAAAGCAGTGGCGAAAACTCGCGCTTCGTTGGCACCCAGATAGAGAGAATGGTGATGCAGAAAGATTTAGAGTTCTTTGTGAAGCGTGGAATGTACTGAGAAACGAATGATTCGGTATGAATAAAGATAAAGGAAGGCAGCTAACTATTAGCTGCCTTTTTTCATTGGATTGTCTCAATCAGCGTATCAAAACTAGCATGATGGCTTAAACTGAGATTTTCTCATGCGGTTAAGCGCAGCCATTACGTCTAGTGTGCGTGGTTTGGCTAAGTCCCCTTGCTTAGGGAGCGATGCATGCCACTCACCAGACAGCATTTCTTCAATTTCCTTCGCTGGATGATGACACCAGCCTGGAAGCTGAGCGATTTGGAACCATAACCAGCCAATCGTGTTGACTTCATCTGCGGACTCAATCTGTTCCAAAGCGCTAAGGTCAGTAAACTCTTTGCCAAATCGAAGTGACTCTTTGCCTTTCGCATTCACACGGAACTTGCCGTCAGTCAGAATATTCATCAACGCAACGCGGTTCAGTGCTCGAGGTGGGAAGGTCTGTAAACGTTCTTCTGACTCGTTATGGCGTTGAGTAGGGTGCTGAGCGATCACTTCTTTCGCTTTTTCTGTCACATCAACCGCTTGGTAGTCGTGCATCTGAATGACTGTATCGGCAACGTCTAAGTAGTCGCCTGAACCACCCATAACGATAATGGTAGAGACATCGAGATCATCTCGCAATTGACCAATGCGATCGACAAGAGGGGTAATTGGTTCATCACCTTTTGCCACCAATGCCTGCATACGTTCATCTCGAATCATGAAGTTCGTCGCAGAGGTGTCTTCATCAATCAATAACGTGCTCGCACCTGCTTCAATAGACTCTTGAAGCCAAGCGGCTTGTGATGTTGAGCCTGATGCATCTTGAGTCGAAAAGTCCGCTGTATCTTTACCCATTGGCAAATGGTTGATGTAATTCGACAGGTTCAAATGATGCACGCATCGACCATCTTCGGCGCGGATCTTCATTGCCTTGTCATCAGCTACGATGTATTCACGACCATCCCCTGGAATATGGTCGTAAATCGAACGCTCAATCGCATTCAGTAAGGTAGATTTACCGTGGAAACCGCCACCAACGATTAGCGTAATGCCCTTTGGAATCCCTAATCCCGTGACATGGCCTTTGTTTGGCGCATGTAAAGTCACTTGCAGCGATTCAGGGGCTTTGAACTCAACCGCCTCTTTCATTGGGAGATCACAGTTGCCAGCAATTCGAGGGAGAATGCTGCCATTTGCGACAAACGCAACTAGGTTATTGGCTTCCAACTGTGCACGCAGGGCATCTTGGTCTTCAACAACTTGGCAATGCTCAATCAATGCTGCTTTGTCGAGTTCACGTTCTAAGGTCGCTCGACGGATAAACTTAGGCAAATGGAAAGTCAGTATGTTGTTGGCTTTTTTCCCTAACACCGAACGACCTTCAGCAGGCAAGTTAACTCGAAAACGCAGTTCAATACCTTCCTCGGTAAACAATACTGCGGTGCTATCCAACACAGTTTGGCCATTCAATGAAATGGATACGGAGTTTTCTTGTTTAGCAAACTGCTCAAAACTGCGCGCAATAAAATCACGTGCTGCTCGTTGAAAAGCAGGGGACTCGTCTTTTAACCATTCCAGACCAGTCAAGGACCAGGCGCGAGTTGCACGAAAACGTGACGCGGAAGCATACGGATCTCCTTGTACGTGATCGATGAACAAAGTGAAATCAGTGAAGTCATATTGACCTTTGATTTGCTGATAAGCGCGGTAGTTCTGCTTTTCAATTTTCTTAAGCGTGGCAGTCAACTGATCCATGAAGATATTGGCCTTTTAATAGAAGCGGGCGGCGATTATAGAAACCACCGCCACCTTAGTAAAGAGAATGCTTAGGAAGAGTAGGCGTATTGTCCGCCTGAAAGACGCTGATTAAACAAACTTTGCTCAAATTCATTACAAGGCATCGGTTTACCATAGAGAAAGCCTTGCCCAATATCACACCCCTCACCAATAAGAAACTGCTCTTGTTGGGGGGATTCAATGCCCTCGATCACGACTTGGAGTTCCAGTTTTTTTGCAATGTGTATGATTGAACAAATGATCTCGCGATCATCATCTGACTTTTCCATTTGCTGGACGAAGCTTTTATCAATTTTGATGGCATCAAACGGATATTTCTTTAAATAGCTGAACGAGGCATATCCTGTACCAAAATCATCAAGTGACAATGTCACACCTAGTTTGTGCAACTTATTTAACGTTGTGCGTGCTACTATTTCATCAGCAATTAGAGCGCTCTCGGTTACTTCGAGTTCGAGAAAATGTGCTGGTAAGTGAAAGGATTCGAGTAGGTGCTGCACTTGCTCCGCAAAGTTCACGTTTTGTAATTGAATTGGAGAGACGTTAACGGCAATTTTGAAATTATCAATTAACTCCGACCACTGTTTCGCTTTGTCTATCGCGGTACGAAGAACAAAAGAGCCAACTTCAAAGATAAGCCCGTTTTGCTCGGCCATATGTATCAATGCTTCGTTGGAAACGTCGCCAAGTATTGGGTGTCTCCAGCGAAGCAAGGCTTCTGCGCCAATCCATTTACGTGTTTTGGAGTCTACTTGAGGTTGAAAGTACAACACTAAATCGTCGTTACGCACTGCTTGTAAAAGGTAACTTTCCAGTTCATTGTGACTATTGAGATCCGCCGAATGATTTTCTCTAAAATAGCTAAAAGGTTCGCCGGATTCTTTACATAGAAGCATCGCGTAACATGCATGTTGAAGGATACGCTTAGCATTGCTGCAATCTTTGTAAGCTTGAACTATACCGATATACGTGTGCAAATGTATTTCTGTTTTGTTGAAGACAAATCCATCTACGCTAATTTTAGTGATATCATCTAATAGTTGATTTAACCGAGCTTCAATATCCTCTCCCCAAATCAATAAAACCATGTCATTCGAACTTGGTCTACCAGTGATAAACCCGCTAGCACCGTGTCTGGTTAATCTGGAGTGAAATTCTTTTAAAATGTTGTCAAAGACCTCGAACCCGTGTCTGGTCTGAATACTGCGAGCGTTACTAAAACCAATGTTGATGACCACAAGCGATTGCTGATCACTATCAAGGGACTGTAAGGTGTATTGGACAATGTTCTCAAGTGCAGAACGATTTAGAAATCCAGTTCCCTGATCATGTGTTTTTTGGTAGCTCACTTGTTTTTCCGCGGCTTTACGGCGATCAATTTCTTGTGTTAAGGAGTAACTTAACTGGGCTAAATCCGTGGTACGATTTTCAATTCGACTCTTTAGCTCGGTGTTAAGTCGCTGAAGTTTATGTTGTTGGTACACAACTGAAAGCTGTGCTTCGATTGAATCTTTGAAAGTTTCAAGCAACTGACGGTAACTATCGCTGTACTCGTTTCTCTCAGAGTCAAGCATACAGATTGTTCCAAATGTCTCCCCATTTGGCCAGAATAGCGGTAAGCCGCAATAAGAAATCATGCCTAGTTTGATGTCTGGGTTATTTTGCCATTCTTCATCTTCGAGCGCATTGGGGATTACAAGCTCGCCTTTCTGTTCTATAACTTGCTCGCAATACAAACCGTTACCAAGCTGCTCTGCATCGCCAGTACGATAAGGATTACCTAGAGTTTCGCTAGATGTATTTACTTCTATGCGATCCGGATGGATACGCATAATTAATGTGGTGGGTACGTGTGTTATTTGAGCCAGTAAGTTGACGATTTCCTGCCAACTTCTTCGCATAGACTCAGGGATTTCGTAGTCTAATGTTTGCAATCTCCCCATATAGGTCATCCTTTACGTGGTTTCACTTCCTGTGAATTAAAAATGCAGACTGCTCTATTTTGTTCTCGCTTTTTAATTAAGTATAGGGTGGCTGGGGCTTGAAACAAAAAAAAGTCCTGAAAAGTGTTCAGGACTAGGAATAGTTATCACATATCTCATACTTGAAACAGATAACAAGCATTAAGGTTTAAGCGATTTTAGCGACTCAATAGAAATGTCTTGCGAATAGTCGACGTCTTCAAAGTTAAAGCCATTGAGCTTCATAAACTCATCTTTAAAGCCTTGGTAATCACCAATCTCTTTAAAGTTATTGGCGTTCATTTGTTCTAAAAGAGCATGGACTTCTTGCTGTACTTGCGGGTCAAGCTCTAAGTCGTCTATTCGGATTAAACGCTCGCCGTCAACAGGCACTTTATCTTGATCGTACAATTTAGTGGTAAACAGTCGCTGCATTTGTTCAATACAACGTTCGTGAGTACCTTTTTCCTTCATCACTCGATAAAGTGCTAAAAGGTAGGGACTTAGCGCAGGAATGAACACACTGGCTTTCGTCACCAACGCCTTACACACTGTTGCGTAAGCACCGCCGTCAAAGTTGGCAAGTTTTAGATTCAACGAGTGACTTGTTTGGTGTAAGTCAATTTTCGCTCGACCTAACGTACCATCGAGATAGATAGGGTGCGTAACGTCTGGTCCCATGTAAGAAAACGCGATGGTTTTGCAGCCTTGTGCAATCGAGTCGTTATTAAACAGTGTATCAATCCAGCTTTCCCAGTCTTCACCGCCCATCACTTTGATAGTGGCTTCGGCCTCTTCCTCTGTTGCGGGAGTTAAAGTGGTTTCTACCCACTGATCGTTCTCCAGCATAATTGAAGCGCCAGTGACAGGCTCACCAATAGGCTTAATGACGCTGCGCCAAAACTCATCAGACTCTGGTTTAGGTCGAACACCCGTCGCTAAGCTATAGATGACTAAATCAACTTCACCTTCAAAGTACGTTTCAATGGCTTCAATCACTTGATTGCGGACAGAGTCAGAGAATGCGTCACCAACAATATTGATGGCGGTACGCCCCGCGTGATTTGCTTCTTGTTTAAAAAAAATGTTGTTATACCAACCCGCACTTCCAACGCCTTTGTCTGAAGGCCCGCGCTCGAAGGAGACACCAATGGTATCAGCTTTAGCACCTCCGAAGGTGAGGGCAATACGAGCCGCTAACCCGAAACCAGAGGAAGCACCAATAATCAAAACCCGTTTTGGACCGCTTTTGATCTGCGGGGCGTGTTTTACGTATTCAATTTGCTCTTTAATGGATGCATGACACCCGTATGGGTGAGCAGAGCGAGCAACAACACCTTGAATTAAAGGGTCTATTCGCATGTTGTTATCTATCCTCGATGAGTGGAATTG
>NZ_WXWT01000390.1:0-17522 GCF_009904725.1 Vibrio sp. V43_P6S15P86 | reverse complement strand
CTCCTCCGTCGCTGTACAGGATGATGATAGATAGAAATATGCCACTCGCTGTTAAACGAGTGGCATTAATCACGAAAGATGGCGTTCTACATCAATAAGAAGAGAAAGTAACGGTTACTTAATCAGCCCTACTTCTTTGTAGTATTTGAGCGCACCTGGGTGGAGAGGCGCAGATAAACCGTCTTTTACCATTTCCTCTTTCTTCAAGTTCGCAAACGCTGGGTGGAGACGGCGGAAATCATCGAAGTTTTCAAATACCGCTTTAACCACGTTATAAACCACATCTTCTGGTACCGCAGTAGAGGAAACAAACGTCGCACCCACACCAAAGGTTTGAACATCACTATCTGTGCCACGATACATACCACCCGGTACATTTGCGACACGGTAGAAGCTATTGTCTGCAACCAATTTTTCTACATTAGGTCCAGCTACCGTTACGATATTACTATCACACGACGTAGTGGCTTCTTTAATCGCTCCACTTGGGTGACCAACGGTATAAATCATCGCATCAATTTTGTTATCACAAAGTGCTTTTGATTGCTCTGCTGCTTTTAACTCAGACACAAGCTTAAAGTCATCGTTACTCCAGCCATACTGGCTCATTAACACTTCCATGGTGCCTCGTTGACCTGAGCCAGGGTTACCAATGTTGACGCGCTTACCTTTCAAATCATCAAAAGTTTTGATGTTCGCGTCTTTACGTGCAACGACAGTGAACGGTTCTGGATGAACGGAGAATACGGCGCGTAGTTCTTTAAAAGGCCCGCTTTCCTTAAACTTACTGGTTCCTTTGTAAGCATGATATTGCCAGTCTGATTGAGCAATTCCGAGATCCAATTCACCAGCACGAATGGTGTTGATGTTATAAATCGATCCCCCAGTACTTTCTACCGAACAACGAATACCGTGCTCTTCTCGCGATTTGTTGACCAAGCGACAAATAGCTCCACCAGTCGGATAATAAACCCCTGTTACACCACCAGTACCAATCGTGACAAACGTTTCTTCCGCAGATGCAGAAAAGCCTGTTGTGAGTGCCGCTAAAGAAGCAGCAAGTGCGATTTGCTTAAACTTAAACATTGAACATCCTTTTTACCTGTGTTGATGACCGTTTAAGTATAGCAACCGTTAACAATTTGATAACGTTTGAGTTCTCATCTTTGAAGGTTGAATTATAGATATGTACTTTTTCATCAACGTAACCTACTGATAAATAATATCTATACTTGAATTGCACAAAAAAGCGTTGTATAAACAACGCTTTGTAGTTAGTGAGATGGACGGTTACACCGTTGGGACTGACGCTCGCCACGCTTGGTTCTGACTATCTGAGATAGAACGGAACAAGTCACGTAGCTCTTTCAATAAACCTTCTTGGAAACCAATGTTTTCATCGGCTTTCTGTTTGGCTGCTTGTGCGCGAGTCGCTTGTACTTCATCATCTTTGCTGCGCGCTTGCGCTTTGGTTTGCTCTACATTCGATGCTGAGTTTGCCATCTGGCCCAAAGCTTGAAGAATAGCGTTCTTCGCTTGGTTTGAGCTCATCAACTTATCGAACTTACGGCCACCACTTGTCAGCTGCGCTGTCGTGTCTGCGATATTGTCTTTCGCTAGTGAGTGCGCACGCTTAACCTGATCTTGCTGAGTTTTAGACAAGCTATTGTTATTCAATAACTCTTCTGCTTGATCGAAGCCAGCTTTTTGCGTTTTCAGTACATTATTGCTCGCCATTTCATTCTTGATTTCTTTCCCTGCTTTGAAAGAACCAAGGGCACCAATAATTGCGGTAGCACCCGCTAATACACCCGAAACGACTGCCATCGCGATCATCGCACTTGCCGAGTTGTTTAGTTCTGCCGCTTGGCTTTCTAAACTCGCGACGTTTGCTTCAACAGCAATTTCACGTTGTAGCACTTGCTGCTCACGGCTCAGCTTTGATACTTGATACAACAATGTTAATAGCGTCAACGATTGTGATACCGCATCTGATGGTGACTTGATCACCTCTTCACCGTTAAGCGCTTTCATTGTTGTGCTCATTAGCGAACTGACCGTCGGTGCAAGAGCGTTCATTAAGTTTGCAACAACTTGAGCTTGGTTGCTCACTGCTGGTACTTTAGGAGCCTCTAACTGGTAGCGTGCTGCACCAGAAACACCTGACTCACTTTGGCTTTTAACGGCGCCTGCTTCAAGTTTTGTTTCCGGCGCTTTTTCTGCTTTGTTGGTTTTAATGGTATCGCCTAAACCATACAGTTCGCCGCGTCCCGTTCCGCCTACTTTATCTAGCATAATAAACTCCTTATACCGTTGCAGGACGGCTTAACACCGTTTGCATGGTTTCACTTTTCGCTTGGATCATTTGCATGATGACGCTCATCAGCTCTTGGAAATCTTCCATCAACTTGCCAATTTCTTCTTTAAGCTTGTCGATGACGGCCTGGCTTAAGGTCATTTTGGCGCGAAGGTCCGTGATATCTGCCTGAATCTCAGTTACGTGAGCATTGTTAGCGGCATGAACACTGTCCGTAGCTCCTTTACCTACGTTGACGGCAATATCGACAGTTTCTGCTCCGTAACGAATCGCTTTCGCTGTTGTTGTCGCAGCTTTTGTGCCCATATCCGCCACTTTCGCCATGTTTGCAGCGGCTTTCGTAGCGATTTCTGTGACCTTTTGAGCTATCTTGCCAGCACCTTTTGCTGCAAGTTTCGCGATACCGCCAGCTGCTGCACCACCAAAGGTCACAACAGCTCCGATAACCGCGACGGCGATTTCTAATGCCATTACGACTTTGTTTAGCACATCGACATTTACGCCCGCTTCTTTTAGCGCATCTTGAACGGCTGGCTCTTGCAGCGCCATGCTCACTGCTCCCATGACGCCACCAGCGATCATAAGAGCACCGGCTGCTGCACCAACACCTGTTGCCACCATTACGGCACCAACAACAATAGAAAACACCGCACTGATCCAACCAAAGATCTTCGCTGCTAAGCCTGATTTTTGGGCTTCTTTTGCAGCGGCTTCCGATTCTTTGATTTTGTCTTGGTTTTCAACCATCTCTTTTTCGTGCTTAGCTTTTGCGACCTTCACTTCCTGAATTTTCAGCTCGTTTTGAGCACTTTTCAGTTTATCCGTGATAGCAGCAAGCTCTACTTCAAAATCATCAGCAGAACCTGCGATGATTTTGACTGCAATCGAACCTGTTTGATCTGCAACTGCATGGAGAGATTTTGCAATGGTATCGACGATCTTTTGCAGCTGTGCCATGGCTTTTAGCGTCAAATCATTCACTTTGTCGCTAACAGCTGCGTTAGGTGCATCTAACTGAACTTTCACTTTTCCAGTGTTCAGTACATCTGCATCTTTACTCTTCACGTTTTCTACCGTCACAGAAGGCGTCGCTGTAGACGCCGTTTTCTGCACGTTATCTAACGTGGTTTGGCCAGATTCAGGGCTATAAACCTGCGTCTGGATGCGGTCAAGTGCAATAGAACTCATAGTCTAATTACTCCTTTTTATTTCTCACCGCTTCTAACATGATGCCTGCACGCTCATGCAAATCTGCATATTGTGATTTTCCGGCAGACATCTCCTTCGCGCTGTAAAACCCACTCTCGGCTTCTGTCAGTTGTTCCAGTTTCAGGTGACATTCAGCAGAGTGAAAAGGTGGGCGTGGATCATTTACGTCCACTAGCGCTGCGTAGCTGTAGGCGTCTATTGCCTGCAGATACTCACCCAACTCCTGACGAGCCGCACCAAGGCCAATGAAAAATCGCGCCTGATAATGATCAAGCATGCTGAGTAATTGAAATACTTTCGCTGCTTGCTCAATCTTTCCCGATTGGAAAAAGTTGTAACCTACGGCATAAATGTGTTCGATGGTGTCCTGAGACACATCGTGCAACATTTTTAGCGTGCCTCCCTCTTCCAGAAAAGACAGAAGCTCTTCTGCTTGCATTTGGGATGGATCGGTCGCGTTTGTTTTAGTCATGGTTGTTATCCTTAAATGGCTCGTAGGATTTCTTGTAAAATACTGTGGTACTTCTGAACAAACTTGTTCATTGCTTCAACGGTAGAGTTGTATTGGGAGCTAGTATCATTTAGCTCTGTCGTTTTAATTTGAACTTCGTCGTTGAGTAGTTTGGATTTGTCACTGACCGAGCTAGAGAAATTAGAGAGCTTCTTACTCTTCTCTTCGTCTTTGAAACTTGTGCTCTCAACGGCGATGCCCTGTGTATCAAAAAAGTCGGTGTGGGTTTTAATGCCGTTTTGTTCGAGATACTTGTATTCCGGTGATTTTTTGAATTCTGCTTCCGAGCTGTAGTTAAAATCAGAAGCGCTAAATAGATTGCTCCCCGGTGTGTAAGTCCCATCCACACTTTGCGTAGAGTGAATTTTCGACTGAACAACACCAAAGATTTTTAGTTGCACGGTTAAATCTTGCAGTGCTTCCTTTTGCTCGTTACGTTTTTCTAAGCGATTTACGCGACGCTCGTTTAATGCAAACAGAACTTGCTCATCAAAACGGTCGCCAATGCTGGACTCAACAACGGCCAACAAATCACGAGCCGTTAGAGAGTGCTCTGCTCTCACCTCGCGATCCGTTTTCTCTTTATCGGTGATATTGAGTAGACGCTCTTTCAATGCCCCTAAGTTCTTGCGTAATGCCTCGTACCGCTCAGTAAATGAAGCCCCGGTAGATTCACCTTTTACTATTTTTTCAAACTGTAATCGGATGTCTCGTTCGGTGTTTTCTTTGATCAAATTAACTTGAGCTGCCGTTATTTGCGTCTTTTGGACATCGGCTATCGCGCTGTCCTGGTAAAAGTCGTCGATTTCTATATTTGTTAAACTCACCGCGAAGTTGGCGAACAGACTAGAAAGGGTCAAAGGCTCAGTTCCACCAATGACAGTATTAAGTGCTGCTTTTAGATTGTTCGTTCCACTCGCCTCACCATAAGCTGCGCTATATTGGCCTTTCACTTGAGCGGCCATTTCATCTAACGCTTCTTTAAGCTGCTGTTTAGAAATACCAGGAGTCCAGGTAATTCTGCTAGCTAGCGCACTTGCGTCATCGGTGCTTAAAGTAATACCGATGCCTTGAAAACTACTTTTTAATTGAGCTGAGACTTGAAGAGCGAAACTCTCTTTAGTCAACAGAAAGTCCGAGCTCTTCAGTTGCGCGAGATTAACGGAACCTAAGCTACTAAAGGCATTGCGAAGAAAAGAAATAGAAGCATCTCTCACTTCACGGGAGCCCATTTGATTAGCAAGCTCTGCAACAAAAAGAGAAATTTCTTTGGTGGCATTAGCCAGTTCTGTCTCGGAGAGGTTGGCGATCTGCTCCGCTTGGTTACTCTGAGTCCCCAAATTAAATTGACTAACAAACTCCGTAGATAACGAGCTATCTACGCTTTCCGTCAGTAACTTACTAAACCAAGCTTGAAACTGATTTGATAGTGTTTGGTTTGTTTGAGCATTGAACTCGGCTGCGGTTAATTCGCCATCTGAGTTAGCACTTTGTAGCGACTTTATCCAAACAGATGCGGTGTCGGTCAATGATATATCAGCAAATGCGTTATTTTTCGCTTTTAGGTTTTCAAGTGTATCAACATAAAGCGCGATGCTTTGTGATTCCGTTTGTCCCGAGATAGTTGGCAATGAAGAAATTAGAGAAGCAAGTTGCTGAGTCTCTGCTTCACCCAGTACAGGTGTAAATGCCTCTATCAAGTTTTGTTGGAAAGTGGGTAATGGTGCACTACTCGCAGCTGTGTCTGTTGCTCCTGTCGCAGAGCCAGTCGTTTTCATATTCGTCATTTCCAAACCTCTAAATCATCATGCCGCGCATCACTGTAGGACGCTTTCTGCGTTTACCTGACGTACCTTGTAGCTGATTTTGTTGTTGCCGGCGGCGCTGGACTTCGTCTATTAGCTCTTGCTCTGCACGTTTCATGGTATCTACTGGTGCTTTTATGCCGCCAAGTAAAACATCACCCACAACAGGACCAACACCTAGGCCTTCCAATAGCTCGTTGAAAATGTCGGTTCTGTCTTCAGCTTTTCTAATGGCAAGCTCAGCGTTCTCAATCGCATCGGTAAACGGTTGCTTCATCTTGATTCCTATCTTAAAGCGGGTCATCTCATCGGTGCTGTCAGTAACAGTCGTGAGTTTTTACTTTTTCAACTTTTTCAAAGGTCTATAATCTGCTAGGCGTAAACAGTACCAGTCTTCTAGCTCATCATGGCTTGCACCGCATGCTTTTAGATAGAACTGTGCCAATCGCTGGCTGCTCATGTTGCTACCACGTAACACATCGACGTTGCCGCGAATGACCCAATCGGAGGGATAAAGTTGAATGGCATGTTCAGCCAAGAGAAATAAGCCGGCAAAGGGGTTACTCAACCCCAATTTTGGACGAACGCGTTTCAGAAGAACGATGATGATTTCACCGTCCTCCACCCGAAAAACGAGCTCTAAGCCCTCAACTTCAATTCGATAACCAAGTTGAATTTCACTTTTTTGCCAAAAGTATGGCGTCACTTCGATCCCCGCTTGCGCAAGCGAGAGTATTAGTTTTGTTTTCATTACATCCCCACCCTTCCAAGTGGCTGAATATTGATTTGCTGGGTTAGTTCTTGAAATGACAAAACGGGCAGATCGTAGTATTCCGATTCAATAAGCTTTCGCACATATCGGCGTACATCCATAGACACAACTAGCACAGGTTTATTCGGCATACGGCTTAAGTCACCAATGGTCTGTTTCACATCACTGACAAATTGTTGCGTTACTGACGGATCTAACGCCAAGTAACTCCCTGCTGAGGTTTGACGAATACCGCTGCGTATTGTGTCTTCGAGACTTTGATCCAATAAGTAAGCGGGCAACATGTTTTGTCCGCTCGCGTATTTGTAGCAAATGTAACGTTTTAAGCTGGAACGAATGTACTCCGTCAGCTGTACAACATCTTTCTCTTTTTGGCCCCACTCAACCATCGCTTCCAAGATCACGCGAAGGTTTCGGATAGAAATGTCTTCAGAAACCAAGCGTTGCAAGATTTCCGTCATTTTTTGCAACGGAACAATACGCTGGGCCTCTTTGACTAGCTCCGAATAACTGCCTTCCATCTGCTCCAACAGATAACGCGTCTCCTGAATACCAATAAAGTCTTGTGCGTACTCCTTGAGAACATGAGACAAGTGGTACGTTAAAATCCTGTCGGGTGTGAGAAAACCGACATGACTGGCTACGAGTTTTTGCTCATAACTCTGTGCCACCCAAATGCTAGAAATACCGGGTAGAAAATCTTCATCTTGCTCATAAGGCACGCCTAATAAGTCGATCTGTTCATTCCCTTCTGTCACCAAGAGTTGATCTTTAACAATTCGTCCTCGTGCAACCGGGACTTCTTGTAACTGAATTAAGTACTCGCCATTTTGCATCCCCTCGTTAAAGCGCAGGTGGATGCCTGGGAAAGGCACGCCTAGGTCGAGATATAGTGCGCGTCTAACCCTTGCTAGCTCTTCATTTAATGCGACCGCTTCCAAGCTTTCCTGAAGGCTCGCGTCAAGATCAATCAACAGCGGGACCGTCATGGCGAACTCTTCTTGCTCACCTAACTTACCTTTGCTGTTTCTAGAAGGCGTGGGTTTGCTTGGCTTCGCTGCTGGCGAACCGGCCCCTTGCGAAACAAAGCTTGATAAGTCGGTGCTATCTGATTCCGCTTGTTTTTTCTGTTGATAGAAAAGGAAGAAACCACCACCACCAACCACGGCGGCCAAGACCAGAAAAGTGATTTTTGGGAATCCAGGGATGAGTGCGAACAGCACCAAAAGCACACCACCAATAAGAAGCGCACGTGGCTGAGCAATCACCTGCCCACCAATGTCCGACCCAAGATCAGAAGAGTCTTCATGGGAAACACGCGTCACGATAATACCGGCGGTAATCGCGATAAAGAGTGCCGGGATCTGCGATACCAAACCATCGCCAACGGTCAAAATCGCAAACAATTCAAGTGCTTCAGAAGCACTCATGCCTTTTTGCGTTACCCCGATCGTGACGCCACCTAAGATGTTGACCACAATGATGACCAGACCCGCAATGGAGTCGCCTTTAACGAACTTCATCGCGCCATCCATCGAGCCATACATTTGGCTTTCTTTTTCAATCAGTGATCGTCGGTGCCTAGCTTCGTGTACGTCAATTACTCCGGCACGCATGTCACCGTCAATACTCATCTGCTTACCAGGCATCGCATCGAGTGAGAAGCGGGCACTAACTTCTGCTACCCTTTCTGAGCCTTTGGTGATCACCATAAACTGGACAATAGTAATGATAAGGAAAACAACAATACCGACCACTAAGTTACCGCCCACGACAAAGTTACCGAAGGTATAAACGATTTGACCAGCATCGCCTTGCAGCAAGATCAAACGGGTTGTCGTGATGGATAAAGACAAACGAAACAATGTCGTGATCAGTAGCACCGCGGGAAACGCAGAGAACTCAAGCGGCGTGGTGATGTAAATCGCTAACATAAGCAGCACCACCGCAATGCTCATGTTGGTGCCAATCAGCACATCCACCAGTGCGGTAGGAAGTGGCAATATCATCATAAAGACGATCGCGAGTAACATCACCGCAAGCATGATGTCTTTGCGTTGCCCTACTTTGTTTAGAATATCGATCAACTTATTCATGTGATTCACTATTTAAAGATTGCAGATAGCGTCGGTGCGCTTGGCGTGCCCCATCGACGTCATTTTGTTTCCAACGCGCTTGGCTTAAACAAAACCAGAGTCCTGCCGAGTCAGGATGAAGGTCGGATTTTAATAAGTGCTCACACACCTCAATCGTCCGGGTATATCGACCACTTTGTAAACACGCCACAGCAAGTGTTTGCATTGCCTCTTTGTGATGCGGTTCTATTTCTAGAACCGCATCGAGAATAGAAATGGCATGCTCTGGCTTTTGGTATTGAACTTGTAGTGCAGCGTGAACAAGCAACAGTTCAATGTCTTTGGATCTCAACATGTTGGTTAGACCTGGATAAGGAGATTGAGCGCCATAGTGAGGTAACGCTGATCAAGTTGCGTACTTTGTAGAGTTTCGGATGCTTTGATAAAAGAAGCGGAGCCTGAATCCTGTGCAAGAACTTGCAACTGAGCCAACGTTTCATCGAACTGTTGGCGGTACTTTTCTGGACGCAACAATTCTGAGTGCAACAATTTTGGCTTGGTTAACGCGATTAGGTATTGGTCTGAAGGCCTGAGGTCATAGAGCTTCTCTAAATGCGTAGCGACCGCCTGCCCATCAGGAAGTAATTGAAACCGTTCAGGGAAATCGGCCTTAACCTCACTATGAGTAACATGCGTGAAGGCTTCTATGCCTACGTTTAAAGTGCTTACTCGAGTCATGAGGTTGCCACATCGTTATGTAGACGAACCAAAAGCGTAAACGCTTGTTCTAAAGTCGGAAGCGTGACCTCTTCTCCGTTTAACCGCGCGGAAAAAACCAAAGTTTGCTCATCTAACAAACCAGTTTTAATTTCGAAAGGCCAGCCTTGATCGGCATGACACAAACTGAGTGCGCTTTGAATGATGTCACTGGTTTGATGCCAAGATAACGCTCGAGACAACATCAAAAATAACTGCTCACCCTGTCGCTCAATATGCAGCGTACCACTTTGCTCAAAATCCAGCTGCACCCGTCCAGCTGATGAGAAATCGACGGCATCGAGCCCCATTCCTCGGCAAAATTCATTGACGGATGCATCAATCCAACTCATCTTCCCACGCTTCCTCTTCTTCTATATCAATGGCTTCGTCTAGCGCCTTTTGTACCGCTTGTATTAAATTCTGTCGTTGTTCTTCATCGGCGAATACGTCAATTGGGATTGCGCGGACTAACTTGTGGAACTCTCGAAAAAAATCGATTTTTTGTTGTACCGCCGTCAATTCCATTGCGTTGGCGACTTTCCATATCTCATCACTGCTTACCCATCGCTGCTCTACCAACGCAATCACATCAGCCATCAAATTAGAAACTTGATAAGCCATAACTCGTCCTTTCCGGTTTAAACATTTGGAACAACTGACTCACGCGATCTTGCAACGTATTTAGAGTTTTGAGTTTTTGCATATCGGACATCAACCACTGCAACTTAACCGAGTCGATACTGCTGCCTTGAACACTAAGATCTGCACTCATGCCTTGCAGCATAAACTCAACAGCGGTCGATACCTCCTGTTCACCAAAGCGCGCCACTACGTCTTGATAAGCGGCTCCGAGCCCTTGATAACTATGAACGGTATCGCGATAGAAACCGCGCAGTTGGTGTAATGAGCTAAACTCTTGCTCTTGGCTGTACTCATCAGCAAAGTTTGAGACGCGAATTTCCGTATCAATTTGAGCCCAAGAATCTGGGTTTTGCTCGATTCTCAGAATCGCTTGGTCAATCAGCGCTAGTAGATGTTTACTTTCTGGGCTCGCACTCAAAAACTTTTTAACGGCTTTTAACGCAAGGTATTGATGGCTTTTCTCCTCTGAAAATCCATTCAAATAAGCTTGCAATTGAGCGATGGTCGAGATATTTCCTCCCGCCATTTTTGCAGCCAGATCTTTGATCTTTTGGTTCTTTTCAAGATCAGGGACTTTTCGCAGATAGTCAGAAACGAGTTCGTGCGCTTCATTAACTCGAACGCCACTGTCTTTCACTTTACGCTTGGTCAAATCTTTTTCTGCTTTTTCGGAACCGAGTGAAGTGAGCTCTTCCATCGCATCAAAAAGTGATTGTGTGGCATTGTGAACACGGACCGTTTCACCGCGATAATTGCCTTTTCGTGAAGCGTCGGTACGAGACGATTCCAACCCGTTTTGGATAGACGCATCAAACTTTGGGTTTGTTGCGATATGATTGTTGATAATACTCATTCACTTGCACTCCTTCCGTACAATACAGGCGAATTATAGGAAGTGCGCTTTCTCGAAGCTGTCAAAATCAGACGTGTTTTTTTAGTGCGTTTTCAGTTTTCTAAAAACTCCCGACTGATATTCACTATAAATACCCCCTCATCCTTTCTATCCTCCCAACATCAATCATTGCGCATATTTTTACCTTGAACGATTTCTCATACATCACTGATATCCAACAATCTGCGATCAGGCAAACTCGTCTGATCCAAATTCGCGGGCGCGTTACGCAAGTAACCGGCACCATCATCAAGGCCGTTGTCCCCGGCGTTCGTGTTGGTGAGCTGTGTGAGTTGCGTAATCCTGATCAAACTCTGTCTTTGTTAGCGGAAGTGGTTGGCTTCCAGCAGCATCACGCTCTGCTCACACCGTTAGGAAATATGTTTGGGATTTCCTCAAATACAGAAGTTAGCCCAATGGGAAAAATGCATGAGGTCGGCGTTGGCGATCACCTATTAGGTACAACGCTTGACGGGCTTGGGCGTCCTTTCGATGGTACGCAAAGTCAGGAACCAAGTGCTTGGTATCCGGTTTATCGCGATGCACCGCCACCAATGCAACGTAAACTGATTAAAAAGCCAATCTCTCTTGGGGTTCGATCCATTGATGGACTACTGACCTGTGGTGAAGGTCAGCGCATGGGCATTTTTGCAGCGGCGGGCGGTGGTAAAAGTACCCTACTGGCAAAACTGATTCGATCCGCAGACGTCGACGTGACCGTTCTCGCCTTGATTGGTGAACGCGGACGCGAAGTACGAGAGTTTATTGAGCATGACTTGGGCGAAGAAGGAATGGCCAAATCGGTTTTAGTGGTCGCGACATCCGATCGCCCAGCAATGGAGCGTGCCAAAGCCGCTTTTGTTGCCACTTCTATCGCAGAATATTTTCGTGATCAAGGTAAACGCGTGCTACTGCTGATGGATTCTGTAACGCGTTTCGCCCGCGCACAGAGGGAGATTGGACTAGCCGCAGGCGAGCCACCAACACGACGTGGCTATCCGCCTTCTGTTTTTGCCGCTTTGCCAAAGCTGATGGAACGAGCTGGACAATCAGACAAAGGATCAATTACAGCACTGTACACCGTGTTGGTGGAAGGTGACGACATGACGGAGCCTGTCGCGGATGAAACTCGCTCAATTCTAGACGGGCACATCATTCTCTCGCGCAAACTTGCGGCAATGAACCATTACCCCGCCATTGATGTACTTCGGTCAGCAAGCCGAGTGATGAATCAAATCGTTGAACCCGATCATCAGGCGTCTGCTGCTCACCTTCGCGAAATGTTAGCCAAGTACGAAGAAGTTGAGCTACTGCTCAAAATTGGCGAGTACCAGCATGGGGCGGATAGCCGAGCGGATATGGCGATTGCACAAAGTGATGATATACGCGCCTTTTTACGTCAAGGAACGCATGAGCCAAGTGATCTTGATGGTGCTATCGCTCAACTAAAAGGGATGGCGAACCAATGATCGAACGGTTACTAGAGATCAAACAAATTCGAGCGGAACGTGCGGATAAAGCCGTTAGGCGCCAAGAATACCGAGTATCAAATTCGGCAGCACAGGTTCAAAAGGCCAAACGTTCCGTAGCGGACTATCACGTTTGGCGTCAGGAAGAAGAAGAACGACGTTTTGCCAAAGCAAAGCAACACACACTCGTTCTCAAAGAGTTGGAAACATTGAGACAAGAAATCGCGTTGTTGAGAGAGCGAGAAGCCGAGCTTAAACAGCGCGTTGCCGAAGCAAAAAAAGCGCTTGAGTACGAACGTTCGGTACTTAAAGAAAAACAAAAAGAGGCACGGCAAGCCCATAAAACCAAAGAAAAATTCGTTCAGTTGCAACAACAAGAACTCGCGGAACAGTCGCGAGAAAGACAATACCAAGAAGAACTCGAACAAGAAGAGTTTCGCACTGTCGATATTATCTAAAGGTTCATTATGCGCATTACTCCAACAGAAGAAACACCGAATACGCTGTACAAATCAACGCCAGAAAAAAAGCCCCTGGAACGAGAGGTTGAGCTTCAATCACAGTTCGAGCGTGCAATGACGGAGAAACCTAGCAAGGAAGAAGAATCTACCGTTGCGAGCAAAAAAGACACTCAGAGCAGAGACGAGAGCCTTCCGTTAAGACATGAAGCATCTCAAAGCCTAGACAAACAATCGAAACTTTCTAACCAAGAAGCCAGCACTTATAGAAATACCGCTACATTAAAAGACAAAAGTGACACTGTGACAAAAAATAATGTAGAGAAGCACGAAAGCTCTTCACTAAATCGCGAAGAAAGCCTGATTGAAAACAGTAAATTGCATGAGAAAGATAAGAAACTTGAGAGCGTTCAGGCTCCAAGCTCATCCTCGATTGAGCGCGTTGGCCCCCATTCTCAAGCACAACCTGATCTTGACGGCTCTCTCCCGAAAAAGGCCGTAGGGAAAGCGCTCACTCAAGATACAATTAACAATGCCAACTTCACGACGAAACAAACCGAAACGACACACAATAAGCGTGCAACGCAGCGACTACAAGACACAGGCAAACTAACAGATAAAACCGATAGTCGTTCTGAAACTAAATCGCTTGAGAAAGTCGAGACGAAAAGCGCACTAGTGGCCGTTAAAGCAGGTGACGAAAAAGCAGAACCTCAATACCTTGCGAGCGCGGCAACACAAGGCGATGTCATTTTAAAGAGTGTCGCTTCACAGGCTCAGCCGGCCCCTGCTCGAGAAGTAAACACGTTACTCCAACAATTGGTGGGCAAAATCTATGTTTCGCTGCCAACCGCATCGGACAACAAAGAGGTTCGGCTGTTTCTGAGTGAAGGACAATTAAAAGGTGGCGAAATCCACATCAAGTTGGACGCACAAGGTTATAGCGTGACGATTCGACAAGAGCATGCCCTTTCCATTATTAGCCAGCAAGCTAGACAAGATCTTGCCGAACGCCTAAACCGATTTGGCGGTGAGCAGCCACTTCGTCTAGCGATCAGCGAACAGAATCAGCAGTTCGATCAACAACAGAATGAACAACAACACTCACGCCAGAAACGTAGCGTGTATGAAGAATGGCAAGCGGAGAATGACCTATGACGCCGTTAACGATACCCAAAGTCGATTCAGACAGTATTGCGCTCAGTAATCAACTTTGTGCAAAGCAATGCCATTTCCAAGGGGCTGATGGTCAGAGCGTATCGATTACTGTTTCTCAAATCCCTTCATTTGAAGGATTCCGTTTAACCACGTTGATTGGAGGGCAAACGATCCAAGTGGATTTTTGTCGTGCGCAACTCCAGAAATGGCTTGAGTCTACTCTGAATGCCACTGCATTCGAGTCACTGCCCAACTCGCTCCAGTTAGCACTTTTGAGTTCTCAGATTGAACCGCATAGTGAGGCATTCAAAGCACTATTTGGTCAGTTGCCCATTCTTAGCCAGTTACAACCGTTAGAGTCGAGCCAAGTTCAAGAGCATACCTTGATGTTAACCCTCAATAAACCTAACGGCTCTCTTTGTTTGTGGGTTAGCGAAGGAGCAAACGTGCTGTTGGATGCACTACCAAACAGCGCTGCTCTTCAGGCGCGACATCTCGCTTTACCTGTGTGGTTAAGTCTTGGAAGGACCCATTTAACGTTAAGCGAATTTAATTCGCTCGAGCTGGGAGATGTCATCTTTTTTGACGATTGTTATATCGCCCAACAACAAGCCATTTTTCAAGTATCTAACCAGAATCTCTGGCGCTGCCAACTGGATGACCAAATTCTTCACATTATTGAAAAAGAAACCAATATGAATGACGTAAACACTTCAGAAATGTTAACCGACCACCAGCAACTGCCCGTGGAACTCACGTTTGATATCGGCCATCAAACCATCACTCTAGAACAGCTTAACCAGCTTCAGCCTGGGTACGTATTCGAGCTAAACCAACCTGTATCTAAGCCGGTAACATTGCGTGCCAACGGCAAAATTGTCGGTGAGTGTGAACTGGTTAATGTTAATGAGCATTTAGGTGTGCGCGTACTGGAACTGTTTGGTGGCACGCAGGAGCCAGCATGATCCAGTTACCTGACGAACTCAATCTCATTGTCAGCTTAGCACTGCTGGCACTGATCCCATTTATCGCGATGATGGCGACGTCGTTTGTAAAACTCGCCGTTGTATTCTCACTGCTGCGTAACGCTCTCGGTGTACAGCAAATTCCACCGAACATGGCGCTGTACGGATTGGCGATCATTTTGTCTATTTTCATCATGGCTCCCGTCGGGTTTGAGACCTATGACTACGTGAAGCAGCATGATATTTCTCTTGAAGATTCTGCAAGTGTGGAAGGCCTCATTGAAAGCGGTTTACAGCCTTATCGAGAGTTTTTGAAAAAACATATTCGGGAAACCGAAGCCATATTCTTTACCGATGCTGCGCGCACATTATGGCCGCAAAAGTACGTGGACCGTTTAGAGTCAGATAGCTTGTTGCTGTTGCTGCCAGCGTTTACGGTCAGTGAGCTTACCCGTGCTTTTGAGATTGGCTTTCTATTGTACTTGCCGTTCATCGCTATCGACTTAATTGTTTCTAATATCTTGCTCGCCATGGGCATGATGATGGTATCGCCAATGACCATCTCTCTCCCTTTCAAATTGTTGCTTTTTGTCTTGCTTGACGGCTGGACGAAACTCACTCACGGCTTAGTACTGAGTTACGGTTAATCACGGAGAAAGTATGCATTCTGCTGAAATCATTCATTTCACGACTCAAGCATTAACCCTAGTTTTGTACTTGTCGTTACCGCCGATTTTAGTCGCAGCGTTGGTTGGTACATTGGTGTCGCTTATTCAGGCGTTAACTCAGGTCCAAGAACAAACGTTAGGCTTTGTGGTCAAGCTTATCGCGGTCATTATTACGCTGTTTGTCACAACGCAGTGGCTAGGGGCAGAGCTCCACGCCTTCGCCTCGCTTGCCATGGATAAAATTCCTCAAATACGATGAGTTATCACGACTTACACCAGGCTTTATTTTTGTACAGCCTGACGTTGCCTCGGTTAATGGCATGCTTCATCTTTTTGCCTATTTTGAGCAAGCAAATGCTAGGTGGCACCATGGTGAGAAATGGTGTGCTTTGCTCACTCGCACTGTTTATATTTCCGATGATTAATCAGCAAAGCTTGCCCGCAGAAACCGACGGTATTTGGCTGATAGTGATTTTGGGTAAGGAGGTATTAATTGGACTATTGATCGGGTTTGTTGCTGCTATCCCCTTTTGGGCAATAGAAGCGGCTGGCTTTCTGGTCGACAACCAACGTGGTGCTGCCATGGCAAGTATGTTTAACCCAACGCTAGGCTCGCAATCGACGCCAACCGCAGTGTTGCTGACCCAAACGTTGATTACCCTGTTCTTCTCTGGCGGGGGCTTTGTCACTTTTATCTATGCGTTATTCAAAAGCTACACATCTTGGCCGATCGTGGACTTTTTCCCAACCGTTAGCGATGCATGGGTAAGCTTCTTCTACGCACAGTTTGAACAACTCATGTGGCTTGGTGTGCTGATGTCCGCTCCATTAGTGTTGGCAATGTTTCTTGCTGAGTTTGGTCTGGCGCTTATCAGTCGTTTTGCACCGCAATTGAATGTTTTTTTCCTTGCCATGCCAATAAAAAGTGCCATCGCGAGTGTTTTACTGATCGTGTATCTCGGGTTAATGATGGATCACTTTGAAGTACAGTTTTACGGCATTACCCGATTCGCAGAACAACTCAATACCATTTGGCAATAACGCTTAGGATTCTTTATGAGCGCAGAAAAAACTGAGCAACCCACCGCAAAAAAGTTACGCGATGCCAGGCAGAAAGGTCAGGTAGCCAAAAGCCAAGAAATCGTATCGTCTGCATTAATTTTGGCGCTCATAATTGTACTGTTTGCGTTCGCCGATTATTACATGTCGCACATCTCAGCGCTTATTCTCCTACCAAGTAAGCTTGCTTATCAGGGCTTCCAAGATGCGCTAGTCGATGTCGCTATTGCCATCGCAAAAGAAATTGCCTATCTACTCGCCCCGATTATTCTGGTTGCTGCACTCGTCGCCATCTTTTCCAATATGGGGCAGTTCGGCTTCCTATTTAGTGGTGAATCCGTTAAACCCGACATCAAAAAGATCAATCCCGTCGAAGGTGCCAAACGCATTTTTTCCCTCAAGAGTGTGATTGAGTTTATCAAGTCGATACTTAAAGTCTCTCTTCTTTCCTGCATTATCTGGGTGACATTACGCGGTAACATCAACGCTTTAATGCAAATTCCAACTTGTGGGTTAGAATGTGTCCCGACCATTACTGGCGTCATGATTAAACAATTAATGATTATCTCTTCGGTAGGTTTCATCGTCATCGCTGCCGCAGATTTTGCGTACCAAAAGTTTGATCACACGAAGAAGCTCAAAATGAGCAAGGACGAAGTGAAGCGCGAATACAAAGAGATGGAAGGCAGCCCAGAAATCAAAAGTAAACGTCGTCAGCTACACCAAGAGCTACAGGCCTCCAATCAACGTGAAAATGTTAAAC